>NZ_FNFK01000124.1 GCF_900101165.1 Alkalibacterium thalassium
TGAATTGAAGCCCCAGTAAACGGCGGCCGTAACTATAACGGTCCTAAGGTAGCGAAATTCCTTGTCGGGTAAGTTCCGACCCGCACGAAAGGTGTAACGATTTGGGCACTGTCTCAACGAGAGACTCGGTGAAATTATAGTACCTGTGAAAATGCAGGTTACCCGCGACAGGACGGAAAGACCCCATGGAGCTTTACTGTAGTTTGATATTGAGTGTCTGTACAGCTTGTACAGGATAGGTAGGAGCCAATGAAGCCAGGACGCCAGTCTTGGTGGAGGCGTTGGTGGGATACTACCCTAGCTGTATGGCCACTCTAACCCGCGACCGTAAACCGGTCGGGAGACAGTGTCAGACGGGCAGTTTGACTGGGGCGGTCGCCTCCTAAAATGTAACGGAGGCGCCCAAAGGTTCCCTCAGAATGGTTGGAAATCATTCGTAGAGTGTAAAGGCAGAAGGGAGCTTGACTGCGAGACCTACAAGTCGAGCAGGGACGAAAGTCGGGCTTAGTGATCCGGTGGTACCATATGGAAGGGCCATCGCTCAACGGATAAAAGCTACCCTGGGGATAACAGGCTTATCTCCCCCAAGAGTTCACATCGACGGGGAGGTTTGGCACCTCGATGTCGGCTCATCGCATCCTGGGGCTGTAGTCGGTCCCAAGGGTTGGGCTGTTCGCCCATTAAAGCGGTACGCGAGCTGGGTTCAGAACGTCGTGAGACAGTTCGGTCCCTATCCGTCGCGGGCGTTGGAGATTTGAGAAGAGCTATCCTTAGTACGAGAGGACCGGGATGGACACACCGCTGGTGTACCAGTTGTCAGGCCACTGGCATCGCTGGGTAGCTATGTGTGGACAGGATAAACGCTGAAAGCATCTAAGCGTGAAGCCCCCTTCAAGATGAGATCTCCCATTCCTTTAAGGAAGTAAGACCCCTGAAAGATGATCAGGTGGATAGGCTGGAAGTGGAAGCATAGTGATATGTGGAGCGGACCAGTACTAATCGGTCGAGGACTTAACCACAAGAAAGAAAGTATAGCGAGGCGGAATCATCTGCCGAGCGAAACTGGACTGACG
>NZ_FNFK01000123.1 GCF_900101165.1 Alkalibacterium thalassium
TTTTCTACGTTCACTAAAGGGTTGAGAGCGTTAAATGAATGGTTGGATTACTACTCCTGTTTTGACGTCTGTATGGAATCTACGGGTAAATATTGGATTCCCGTCTTTAATTTACTTGAATCTTCTCGCCACGTTTGTCTTGCTCACCCCAAATATCTAAAAGCTATCAAAGGAAAGAAAACAGATAAAAAGGATTCAAAATGGATCGCTGATTTATTTAAACACGATTTGCTTATGAGTAGTTTTATTCCAGAGCTACCTATTCGAGAATTAAGAGATTTGACTCGGTATCACTTTAAACTGACGAATATAGCGTCCAGCGAAAAGAATCGTCTTCAAAATTCCCTTACGGTTTCCAACATTGCGCTTTCTAGTGTCCTATCCGACACCCTCGGTGTGAGTGGCCGTCGCATTATCGATGCCATCCTAGAAAAACCAATCGATGAAATCGATCTCCCTGCTCTGATTCATGGCCGTTTGAAAAATAAATTATCCGACCTAGAATTGGCTATCGATGGAAAAATCACGCCTGAACAAGCAGGAAAGATGCGCATCATTAAAGGTCATTATGACAGTTTAATGGCGAGTAAAGATCAGTTGACCCAACTCATCTTTACGACCGCAACTCCCTATGAACGGGAAAGAAAGCTGATTCAGACGGCCCCCGGCTGTGCCAATCCTCTAACTGCTGTGAAAATATTATCTGAAATCGGTGTCGATATGACACACTTTCCAACTGCCGGACACCTCTGTTCCTGGGCAGGTTTAACACCTACCAATAACGAAAGTGCCAGTAAAAAGAAATCTGTCCGTATCTCAAGAGCTGGACAGTATTTAAAACCTCTTCTCGTTCAACTGGCAAATGCCGTTGTTCGCAGCGAGAAACATGCCGAACACCGCCAGAAATATTTACAGTTAAAAAAACGACGTGGCCACAAAAAAGCGATTATTGCCATTGCACGTCGCCTTTTGACAGCTATATATTATATGCTGCTTCGTGACGAACCCTATAATGCGTCTCTCTATAAGACCGAAGGGCTTCGTCCAGGGAGAGAGATGACTGTCGAACAAGCAATTAGCTTTGCAAAAAGTCATGGGTTCTCGATTAAAGTTAGCTGAATTCATTTTCTGAAACTTTCATGAAAACCAACTCTTTTTTAAGTGCGCCTCCTACTCCTTTACACCTCATTAGTCTTTAATTACATATTTTCAAACTT
>NZ_FNFK01000122.1 GCF_900101165.1 Alkalibacterium thalassium
CGCCCGCGACGGATAGGGACCGAACTGTCTCACGACGTTCTGAACCCAGCTCGCGTACCGCTTTAAGGAGGTGCGGATGTTTTTTTGGACTTTTTCAAGCAATTAAACCTAGTTTCTTTCTGTAATCAATCGGACTGAGACCGCCTAGAGACAATTTTATTCTTTTGTTATTGTACCAATGCAGGTAATCATCAAGTAGTTCAATGAATGCGTCAATTGAAATATTGTCCCATTTAAAGCCATAGAAGAACTCATTTTTAAGTCTACCGAAAAACCCTTCGCAAGCCGAGTTATCCGGTGAACATCCTTTTTTAGACATGGACTGTGTCAAACCGTTGGTTTTAATCCTTTCAATCCAACCTGGCCATCTGTAGTGAGCTCCGCGATCAGAGTGTATGATTGGCTTTGAATTATCAGCGAGTGTATCAAGTGCCTGATCAAACATACTATTAACGAGCTCCGCATTTGGTTGTGTACTGATAGTCCAACTAACTAAGGCCCCGTCAAAACAATCGATAATGGGCGATAAATAGACTTTTCCGGCGGGAATACGAAATTCTGTAATGTCTGTCAACCACTTTTTGTCAGGTGCTTCAGCTTTGAAATTTCGTTGAATAAGGTTAGGTGTCGCGGGAGTAATTTCACCTGCATATGAACTATATTTCTTTTTAGTTACTGAATGAACAATGAGTTTTTCTTCCTTCATAAGCCGTCTAACAACTTTCTCGGAAACAACAATATGTTGCTTTTTTAGAACGTCATGCATACGACGATAGCCATACGTACGACGACTTTCAATAAAAATATCTTTAAGCATTACCCTTAGATCAGCATATTTATCCGGAAGCTTAGCCTGACTTCTGTGGTAAAAATAACTACTCTTAACTAAATCCAAATTCTCTAGTAAAAGTGCCAATGGATAAAAGGTTATTAATGCATCAATCACTCTTGTTTTTTCCTTGTTGGAGAGATGTTTTGGATTGATGCCCAATTCTTTTTTACAAGTTCGGCAGACTTTTCCAAGATATCTTTTTCCATTCGTAGTCGATAAACTTCTTGTTTTAAAACATCAACTTCATTTTTCAACCCTTCTAGTTTTCTACTTGATTACACCGTAAAAATACCGTATAATCAAGTCGGAGGTGAACATATGTCTGACAAAGAACGCGTAGAAATACGCATGCCAAAAATCATTTTAGAAAAAGTAGACGCCTATCAAAAAGA
>NZ_FNFK01000120.1 GCF_900101165.1 Alkalibacterium thalassium
GGCATGATAGACAGTTAATACTTAAAAATGTCTAAAAAAGCAGTGAGTTTAATAGAAATAGTTATCCACATTTAGAGGTATGAATAATTCAGGTATAATGCTTTTAAACAGGATGAATATTCATAATTATTTAATCAAATATCCAGACATTTTCCCAGTCCCTTGCTGATTCAGTTTCCATAATAAACTGATCATGTGCTTTATTACTTAAGGAGAACTACCATGCCTATTCAGAAAAAGAATGTTTACGTATTAATTTTTATTTTTGCATTTACGCTGTTCTACTATCTATGGCTTTTCCTTTTTCAAGACGATTCTTACCTACTTACCTGGGGTGGGAATACCCTGTCTCTGATTGGATCAGCTGTCCCATCCATCTGGCTTTATCAGGCCTATAAAACTGCCGAGAAGCCAGACAAGCCATTCTGGTTCCTGATCACTTTAGGAACATTCAGTTATTTCCTGGCTGAATGTTCCTGGATACTTTACGAGAGTGTCCTTAGAATCGAAGTCCCTTACCCAGGAATCCCTGATCTCTTTTATATACTTAGTGTCTTGTTCTACCTTAGTGCCTTCGGATTCAAACTATACAAGGAAAAGACAAAACTTGTTCTGACCCGCTACATTTTCGATATTCTTTTCATTATGATTGTTTACGCCACCCTCAGCTGGTATTTTTTATTAAACCCGATCATTTTAGCAGGAGATGTTTCTCTTCTAGCCGTAGTTGTATCGCTTGCCTATCCAATCGGTGATCTGGCGCTGGCTTTCTGCCTGCTTATGGTGATTTTCTCAAGTAAACAACTCTTTTCGAATGACTCGCTTCTATTTTTCGGTGCCGGTCTATTTACTTATATTGTCGCAGATACTGCTTTCGTCTATCTAGTCAGCACTGAAACTTACGATTCCGGATCCTGGACTGATCCACTCTTTATCTTAGGCGTCCTGCTTGTCGGCTTTACCGGACTGCTTCAGAAAAATCAGTCATCGATCCAGCTGAGGAAGAAAGCTGTCATTCGAACGAAACCTATGCTGTTCGCTATCCTCTTTCCTTTCTTCGGACTGACTTCGCTGTATCTGTTTATGATATATACAAGCATCGGGACTAATGTCATTACTATCGGTGTAGGGGTGTCCATTCTGCTTGTCATAGTCAGGGAGTTTCTCCTCCTTTCAGAGAATAGACGCACACTTCAAAAATATTTAAAGAACGCTGATGAGCTTCAATCCAGTCAGGAACGTTACCGGTCATTGTTCGAGCATCATCCTGACGCAGCCTTTTCATTCACACTTGACGGTACAGTCCTGAGTGTCAATGAAAAAGGTGCTGAAATTCTCGGCAAAACAAAGGA
>NZ_FNFK01000115.1 GCF_900101165.1 Alkalibacterium thalassium
TCATTTTGTCTTTAAAAAAGAAACATCCCTCGACCATTTTTTCTCAAAATCGGTCGAGGGATGTATTCATTTTAGGGGAGTTTTTTCCCAGCCCCATGGATTTTAAAAAGATTCCATAGTCTTTGATGTTAAGAATATTAAATTTTCCGATTTTGAATTAGTTAACACGATTCTTTGTATCACCAGTTTTTATGACTTCTAGAGTAGAATCTAACCCAATATGTGGAACGAATAAGTAATCTCCTGACAACTCCACTGACAAAATACACGTTTAAGGAACTATAATTATAATTTGTTATAATTTATTTTGTGTTATACTAAATAAAATTAAATTTGATAGGAGCAGGAAAATGGAACATACAACTATATATACTTCTTCCTATGATGGCCAAAAGATATTTTTACGTATATGGGATCAAGTAGAAAAACCAAAAGGAATCGTTCAAATTATTCATGGAATGGCCGAACATTCTGCACGATATGAAACTTTTGCATATTTTTTGAATAAGAAAGGTTATATTGTTTATGCGGATGATCATCGCGGTCATGGTCATTCTTTAACAGAAGAAGAAGTTTTTGGGTATATTGGTGAGAATGGTTTTCAAAAAATTGTTAAAGATGAACAACTAATTTCTGAGTTGATAAAAAAGAAATATCCTCAACTGCCTTTATTTATTTTTGCTCATAGTTTTGGTTCATTTATCGGGCAGGAGTATATCATTCAAAATTCTGAAAAAATAGATGGGATCATTCTTTCTGGTTCAGCCAAACAAAATGGACTGGACGTAAAAATGGGAAGAATATTGGCTACCTTCCAAAATATTGTATTCGATAATAAAAAAGAAGCTAAATTGATTGATAAATTATCTTTTGGGTCATTCAATAAAAAGTTTCAAAATCAGACACCGACATCTAGTTGGTTAACAAGAGATGCTAAAATTGTGGAACAATATGAGAAAGACGAATTGTCTGGTTTCGTTTCTTCGATAAACTTTTACTATGAACTTTTCCATGCTTTTAAATTGCTATATCAAACAAAACGACTAGAAAAAATTGAAAAAGATTTACCCCTCTTAATTATTTCTGGTGATATGGACCCTGTTGGTAAGTATGGCGAAGCAGTTCAAGCATTATATGAGCAATATGTTCAATTAGATTTGCAAAATGTAAAACTTAAGTTATTTAAAGATGCCCGGCATGAATTGGTAAATGAACTAAATAACGAGGAAGTGTTTTCTTACATAGATGACTGGTTGCAACAGCAGATAGAGAGTAATTAAACATCAATTAAGTTATGTTATAGTTTTAATTAATTCGAAGGATGAATAAAGATATGGTGTGTACACAATTAATTTTTCCCTCGTAAAAAGAAAAACGGTATGAGGGGGCTCATATAAACCCTCTCACACCAACGTTTATAGTTATATACTCAAGTTTTGCAGTTAAAAAATAGCCTTTGACCCTTGGTGTCATTGACTTGGTACCGATTATTATGCCGCTTTTGATATTTGATTCAGCTGA
>NZ_FNFK01000114.1 GCF_900101165.1 Alkalibacterium thalassium
TCTTCTAATTCAGCTAGTTATTTCCCAGCCCCGCTCCATTCTTTCAAACAGTTAATCAATCAACTAAGTTAAGAACAATTCTTAACTACAAACTTATTATACGAAGAGGTTATGAAGTGACAATTGGAAAAGTTGGTACATTAGAGGTTGATTTTGTAGCAAGTAAGGCTGATGAGATAGTTTACTATCAAGTATCGGCTACGATTATGGATGAAAAAACAAAAGAACGTGAATTACGCCCACTCCAGTCCATAACTGATAATTATCCTAAGTATATCCTCACTATGGATAATACAGTTTTTAATGACTTTTCTGGTATAAAGGTGAAGAATATAATAGATTTTCTTCTTGAGTAATTTGACTATCAGCTGGGTCACAGTTTTTAGGTAATAGAGGTATAAAGGTAGACTCTTCACTTCGGAAGTATAATATCATATACCTTTATAACTACTAAATACTGGGTTTTAAACAGAAGTTGAGCTATATATGACGGATAGGCTAACATGACCTAGTAACTTTTTCATTTACTGTGAATACTTTGTACCAATATAATAAGATACTAAAAATCCAATAACTAAATAAAAGATTCCAAGTAGGATTTCCTGTCCTAATATATCCCTAGGAATAATTGCAAATATAGATCCAAATACAAATCCTAATACAGTATAATATGTAAAACCATAAGCTCTTTCAAATAGAAAATTTATTAATTTTGCAAATAATAATACACTTAGGACAAATCCTATCCCTACTGGAATGATTACCATAAGGTCTAAGCTTACAAGAGCATCCAAAAGAATTTCATAAGCCCCAATATACATAAGAATAAATGATGCACTTACCCCTGGTACTATAGTTCCAAATCCAATTATAAGACCATAAATAATAGTGGCAATTAGTCCTGAGGAAGCTTCTGGCATAATATTTATCACATTATTCTCTAATATGGTAAATATAATTGTTATACTAAGGGCAATTATACAAGGAATTAGATATGAGCCCTTAAAACCCTTTTTATTTGCATCTTTAATCACTAAAGGGATAGTCCCTACCATAAGCCCAATAATGATAAATTTTACATTGGTTTCATGGTATACAAATAAATATTGCATAATTCTACTAAAAGCTAATACACCAAAAGCTATACCTACACCTAAAGAAAAAAGGGCTTTAATTTTTCCCATAAAATCAGTAAATATATTAGCAATGGCACTGGTTAATTTGCTATAAACACCAAGTATTACCGCAAAGGTACCCCCACTTACGCCTGGAGTTACGGCTGCTATACCTATGATTATTCCTTTTAAAAAATCATTTAAAAATATCAAAAATATCAACTCACAATCAAAATCAAATTTTATTACCTGTCTGCTGCTTTATTCCCTAAGCAAAAAAACCAACTATACTACCTAAATTCTACGTCGCTTTACGAAAACCATTAAACATCGATATTTCCGATGAACCTACGAAGAATTCAAGTAGTTGCTTCTACATTTTAACATTTCATGCACCCCCTTTCAACAAAATCATAGTAATTACCAATTTTTTTGTTTTTTCGTGTTGTTTTAATGCAACTATCGTTGCTCTATCAATTAAAATACAAAAAGGCACCTCTTCCCCCC
>NZ_FNFK01000112.1 GCF_900101165.1 Alkalibacterium thalassium
TCACGGCGGACACCCTTGACTTTCGCTAACAGTTCCTACTGCCAAGTCTGTAGTGGACTTTCACCACCAAGTTGTCGCCCATGCCGGGCGCACATGAAAAAGAGAGCACAGTTACTACACTTGTGCTCTCCTTTATTGCCTGCTCCTTTTCATAAAGGTGCTATTACATTTTCTGTATATTTTTATAATAATGTGACATCCAAGTATCCCAGTCTACGTGCCTCTCTAATCCTCTGCTGGTCTTCCTCGGTTATTTTCAGTAAAGCAGGGTTTTCAAGTATCATTTCATAGCCATATTCCTGTACACCTGACTGTATGATCGCTTTCTCTATGCCTGTAACTATAGATAAAACCTCAGCTGGTTTCTTGTCTTTTGCTCGCTCGTCCGTTACTTCAGTAAATAACATCTCTGCTCCTCCTCTCAATACTGCTTCACCTATTTCTTAATATGATTATACCATATACGAAAGCGTTTGAACAAGAAGGACGTAGCTGGAAGATGTATATTTAATCTAATAAATGTGTAAAAGTTACGGCATTGCTCCAGCTTACTTATCCGAGCGCTGATTTCCAGCTGTAGAGAAGTTTCCTGGTGTTCTGACAAAGAACGT
The DNA here is from genome assembly GCF_900101165.1 of Alkalibacterium thalassium. GTDB lineage: Bacteria > Bacillota > Bacilli > Lactobacillales > Carnobacteriaceae_A > Alkalibacterium > Alkalibacterium indicireducens. The sequence goes on from NZ_FNFK01000112.1 coordinate 612, forward strand.
CAGAACTAAACCTAGCAGCGCGAAGACTGATGCCCATAAGAAGGCATGTGTTTCCTGAGACACTGCTGAAAGAAGCAGCGGACCGATGAGCGCAGATATTCCATAAGCCTGATAGAGCAAACCATAGTTCGATCCAAAATAGTATGTGCCGAAATAATCGCTGCACACTGCCGGAAACGTCGCTAGAAATCCGCCGAAACAGCTAACTATAATGCCTAGTATGGCAAAGTAAGTAAACGCATTGAGCTGAAATAAGCTAAGCGCCGCCATCGATAGAGCAGTCAGACCAAACAGGAGAGTAAACACTCTCAATCGTCCGATCAAGTCAGACAGTGCACCCCATCCCAATCTCCCTAAAGCATTGAATACAGCAGCTACAGCTACTGCATAACCTGCTGTTTTAGGAGACAGGCCGCCCAGATCTCTCGCAATATCCTGAGACAAGCCGATAACCAGCAAGCCACTCAGACTTCCTGCAAAGTACATGATCCACAATAAGTAAAATGCCGGGGTCTTCAACATGCCTTTTGTAGTAAAGTCATTTTCGTTGACAAGCACGTGCTTGTCTTCTGACTGTGTTGGAACTTTAAGCATCTGTGCCCCAGTAATCCCTACTAATGCGTAGACCAGGCCTTGAACTAAAAAGGTCTGAGATACCCCAATCGAACTGATCAGTGCGGATAATAAAAGTTAAAAATAAACCCGCCCATTCCGAACGCGCCGATGATGATCCCTGTCACCATCCCTTTCTTTCTCGGGTACCACTTCAGACCAGTCGACAACGGACAGACGTAGACCATACCGACACCGATACCTCCTACAAGACTGTAGCCTAGATACAAAACTGGCAGGGACCGTGCCTGCGAGGCAATTATCAGACCTGCACTGAAACATATCATTCCGATCGTCCCAACTAGTCGCGGTCCGATTCTGTCCATTAACGAGTAGGGCAGCAATTTGACTGCCCATTACTCCAGCTCCGAGTACTGTTGCTTTTCTTATTGACATTCGAATCCCTCCATAAATAAAT
>NZ_FNFK01000109.1 GCF_900101165.1 Alkalibacterium thalassium
CATTAAAACAACACGAAAAAACAAAAAAATTGGTAATTACTATTATGTAACTGGAGGAGAAAAAATGAATAGTGATAAGATCCAACATGCTGACATCACCATAAGTGCCGTATCTCCTTCTCAATATCCAGATGATGGTTTAACTGAAATAGTCCTTGCGGGGCGCTCCAACGTGGGGAAATCGACCTTCATCAATACGATGGTCAACCGAAAAAAACTAGCTAGAACATCGGGTAAACCCGGGAAGACCCGCACACTTAACTTTTTTAATATAGAAAATGAACTGTTTTTCGTTGATGTACCAGGATATGGATACGCTAAAGTATCTAATGCAGAACAGAACAAATGGGGCAGAATGATGACTGATTATTTTGCTACCAGAGAAGAACTGGCACTCGGAATCCTATTAGTCGACTTCAGACACGAACCGACTGATCTGGATATTCAGATGTATGATTTATATAAATACTATGATATTCCCGTACTTATTGTCGCTACTAAGGCGGATAAGATAAAAAAATCAAAATACAACAAGCATTCAAGTATCATCAGAAAAACACTTGAAATAGAACCCGGCGACAAGCTGTTCACATTCTCCTCTATGACTAGAGAAGGTCGGAAGGAAATATGGGATGAGATTTTGACGTATGTAGGGGATGAGAGAGAATGAAACTTTTAATGTATGGGGTAAATAGAGATACCGTCTCTTCTGACGATATTCACAAGTACAGTCTGACCCGTGCATCCAGAAGAGAACATCTACACGATATACATGCATTCGATGGAGTAAGTGAAGTTGTACTGCTTGTTACTGAAAACAGGAATGAATACTATCTGTATGTAGATGAGAAAGATTTCAAACACGGCGATCTTCTACGCTATCTGTCACAGTATACAGATAAAATGCTTGAAGAAGTGATTCTCGAAACCTACAGCAAGTTCAATGAAGATGTGGTCAGGCATCTCCTGAATTTATCCAGCAATGTTGAGACGGCTGAACAGCATTCCTATGAACCGGTAGATATCATCGATCAGGCGCTCATGGATGCAGTTGAAGAGAAGACTGCCGGACCTGTCCTGCAGATGCTGTTTAAGAACGCTGTCGACTTTTCTCTTGATTTATGTGAAAAGGAATCGATCAGACCATTGCTTCAAGGGAACGTTCCCCGAGCCGTGCGTTCGATCCGCTCTATGCTTGAACCTTCTGGAGATCATCACTATTGTGTAATAGGCAATGAAGACCTTACAAATCAGATAATCAAACATTTTTCTGGTTCAGACTTCGGTTCTCTAACGGTTCTTTACCGCAATGAACAGACTGAACGGTCTGTAGAAGAACTGAAAAGATGGTTGGCTATTACTAATCAGCAGAACCGTATCAAACTGATTCATCTTGTTGATTCCAGTCAGTTTCTCTACAGACTCGCAAAAGCAGATGCTCTACTCATCGGCACGTGCGAAAATCATAACTGCATTTCTGAAGAACTGCTGCAGGATATGTTCGAAATGCGTCCTACTGCAAAGAACCAGCTGATATTCGACTTTAGTACTGCTCAGGACGAGACTGTCTTTTCCAGATACGCGTCGCTTACTTATAAGCACATCGAAGACGAAGCTAAGAAGCAGTACGATACTGAAACGATGGAATCTGCACAGACAGCCTTTGAGGAGCTGATATCAGTTGCTACAGGTCAGTATATGAACAGATACAATGAGATACAGGAATGCGAGCAGTTTCCTGCCTTAAAAAAGCTGCAGCCGATTAAAGAAATGGCGTCAGCAGAAAAATAAATCAGGTCGTGTAAAAGAGTCAGGATTCTGACTCTTTTTTTTCGGTGCGCCCGGCATGGGCGACAACTTGGTGGTGAAAGTCCACTACAGACTTGGCAGTAGGAACTGTTAGCGAAAGTCAAGGGTGTCCGCCGTGAGG
>NZ_FNFK01000108.1 GCF_900101165.1 Alkalibacterium thalassium
TTCTTCCCATGTCAACGCTCTCCTTTGAACTCATATAGTTGGGTTCATTATACAATAAAGAACCCTATAAAATAGAGAACGAATAAGGGTTTTTTATCCGTGTCTATTCTATAGGGTCCAGTTTATTTCCTAGATTTGACGGTGTCTTCTAATTCAGCTAGTTATTTCCCAGCCCCGTTTTTTTGATATAAAAACCAACCATATGTGTTAAGATAGCGATAGGATAAGGAGCATCTGGTAGATACATTAATCTGACGAGGTGAAAAAAATGAAAAGTTAAAGGAAGTAAGTAAAATGACAACGTACAGGTATAAAATTGTTCTAAGTTATGACGGCACAGAGTTTTCAGGGTTTCAGGTGCAGCCGAACAAGCGGACAATTCAGGGTGAGCTGGAAAAGACATTGAATAAGATGTCCAAAGGTCACACAGTCAAAGTACACGGCGCAGGGCGGACAGATGCAGGTGTGCATGCAAGAGGACAGGTCGTTCACTTTGACTTTCCTTTTTATATTGAGCCAAAGGGGTTGCATATTGGTCTGAACAGCATGACGCCGGAAGACATAACCGCGACTAATGTAGAATTGACTGATGCAGACTTTCATTCACGCTTCCAGGCTAAAGGAAAGATGTACAAGTATACAATAGACAATAATCAGTTCAGGGATCCGTTCATCAGGAATTATGCTTATCACCATCGTTACCCGATGACGTTGGAGCTGGTTGAAGAAGCAATGTCTTATCTCATAGGCACCCATGACTTTACCAGCTTTGCGTCGACTAAATCTGAGGTGGAAGATAAAGTCCGAACGATCTATCAGGCCTCCGTCGAACGGGACACCAGTTCGAATACGTGGGTATTCACCTTTGTAGGGAACGGATTTTTATATAATATGATTCGGATCCTGATGGGTATTCTGGTGGAAGTGGCTTCCGGTAAGCGGTTGGCTTCAGATATTCCGCTGATCATTCAGGCCAGAGACCGCGAGGCAGCAGGAAAAACGTTAGCACCGGAAGGTTTATGTATGGAACAGGTTTATTATGATGAAAAGGATATACCGGGATTTACAGATGAAGGAGATGACCGTCCTGATGCATAAGAAGAGATATACAGTGACAGGTCTCTCAGTTGAAGCTAGCTACACGTCTGAAGAAGTAACGGACATCTTTCAACCATTGCTTCAGAACCTGCTGACCATACGTGCTGAAAAAGGCGACCGAGTCATTGTCTACCTCGCAGCGCCACCGGGAGCCGGAAAAACCACCTTATCGCTGTTTCTGGAAGACTTGTATAAAGAAATTGATACGCCCTATACATTTCAGTCTGTTTCTATGGACGGTTTTCACCATTACAATCACTATTTAGATAGTCATATGGTAAATAGGAATAATCAGACCGAACTCTTGAGACGATTTAAGGGGATCCCCGAATCATTTGATGTGAACCTCTTGAAAGAAACGATTCAGAAACTTCAAAATCAAAAACATGTATACTGGCCGACTTATGATCGCCTGCTTCATGACGTGTCAGATAAAAAGCTGAAAGTAGAAGCTGATATAATATTGATTGAAGGAAATTATCTCCTTCTGGATAAACCAGTCTGGAATAAATTAAAAGCGTTGAGTGACTATACAATAGCTATAAAAACACCCCTGTCTGAACTCGAAAAACGGTTAATTGATCGAAAGCAAAAAGGCGGCGCTACTCTGGCAGAAGCGAAGAAACATGTCAAGCGAACGGATAAACCAAACGCAGAATTAGTCCTTGAGCATTCCCAGCCGGCTGATTATAACCTGATTTTAAACCATGGGAAATATGAAAAAATTACTCCTCAAAACCCCTAGTCAGTAAGTATCGGATAGTCTGTGAAAAGACTATCCGATTATTTGCTGATCAGGGTTTTTTATTGTTTATATCCATTTTTTCTCCATAAATGATTTATATACTAAAAATCACTAGTGTTGCATAAAACTTAGAATAAATGATTTCATACATTGTTACTTTCATCACAAGTAGTTTTCGTTAAAATTTCCAAAAAAGTCAAGTG
>NZ_FNFK01000107.1 GCF_900101165.1 Alkalibacterium thalassium
AGCTATCGCTTGACCGAAATTCATCTCCCACTTTCACTGGTGCTTCGTACCCATACGTTTAGAAGTGGGAGACTTCTTTCGGAATTACGTTAAATTCCTTATTATTCTACTAGTCCTATAGTTCGAAGCGTTCGACCAGCTGGTTCAGTTCTTCTGCCAGACGGGCCAGTTCTTCTGAGCTTGCAGAGACTTCCTGCATCGTGCTGTTTGACTGTTGAGCCGATGCCGACGTCTGTTCGATACCCGCAGCCGACTCTTCAGAAATCGACGCGATCTCTTCTACACTGGAACTCATATTGACAGTCTGTTCCTTGTTGTCTGCCAGCTTTTCAGTAATTCTTCGTATCGTCCGTTCCATTTGTTCAACTGAAGATGAAATGCTGTTGAAGGTCTTCCCGGTCTCCTGAATCTGAGTAGTTCCTTTCTGAACTTCACTGTACCCATTTTCCAGTGCACCAACGACTTGTGCAGATTCTTCCTGCATGCGTCTAACGATGTCAGTAATTTCCACAACGGAACCGGAAACTTCTTCCGACAGTTTTCTGACTTCATCAGCTACTACAGCGAAGCCTTTGCCCTGCTCGCCGGCACGTGCCGCTTCAATTGCCGCATTCAGCGCCAGAAGATTCGTCTGTTCTGCAATTCCTTCAATGACTGTGACCAGTTCGGACACTTCACTGGATTTTGTATCCAGTCCCCTCATTCCTTCGACAGACTGCTTGACGATCTCATCGATGGTCTGCATTTGTGTGACTGAGGAGTCCATCATCAGACGCCCTTCATCTGTCAGACCGCGTACTTTAGTGGAGGTCTGATAAATGCGCTCACTCTCCTCAACTGACTGCTCGATTGTGTGAACGAATGCACTCATACTCTCTGAAAGGTCGCTGGTATAAGTAGCCTGTGATTCTGATCCGGATGCGAGCTCCTGCATAGTTATCGCAATCTGATCAGCTCCCTGGACAACCTCGTTTGTGGACTGAGTCAGTTCTTCACTGGAACTCAGGACATGATGAGTTGCGTTCGATACTGAGGTAATGATGTGACGCAGCTCTTCCTGCATCTTGTTGGTTGCCTGTTCAAGCATGCCGATTTCGTCTTTACGTTTTGTGCGAATCGTCTGACCCGTCAACTTTCCATCCGCAACATCGTTCAGTTTGCTCGAGATGGAGGTCAACGGTCGTCCGATGATTCGTCCCATGAACAGGCCAATCACAATGGCAAAAGCTGTAGCAAGTACACCTACAATCAATATAATATTTCTAAGAGCGATGAATACGGACTGATTCTGACTGAATGCTTGTTCAGATAAGATTTCATTCATTTCCAGCAGGTCATTCAGATACATATCTACTCCTCCATACTGGGATCCAGCACGTCTAATTCCATTCATTGCTTCGGTAAAGTCCTGCTCAATTAGGGAATCTCCAGCTTCATGTAGCAGCTCAGAATAATTGTCCCAGTATCTATTCAGTTCTTCGACAAGAACCGCTTCTTCCTCATAAAAAGTACGGTTACTATATTCAGCAAGGAGCTCCTCAATTCGATCGATATTTTCAAGCGCCGGTTCTCCTCTTGACGGATCAGCATTAATAACACCGGTCAGCATATGTACCCGAGTATTTTCCATCAGCTGGGCGATTTCAGATAGAATGATCGTCGGCTGTACCCGTTCCGTATAGAGTTCATTAGAATTATCGTTCATGATTTGAAGCCCGAAAAGTTCCAAGCCACCTAATACCAGTACGATGACTGCCAGTATCAGATAAGAACCTAATAATTTAGTCGTAATTTTCAATTTACTTCCCCCAATTTGTACTATGTAAGTTAGTCCACTATCAGCGGCTACTTATTTATTATCGGAATCTTTCGCTATTAATTAACTTAAATGATAGTTTTCTCACCTAAAAAACTTATAGGTATACATTTTCACTACTTTTTTCTATGCTTCTCAGTTACTTAGCAGATTAATAACTTAAAAGCAGTTATATTATCAGTTTTCCGAGCGAGAAAACCCACGGTTTCAATCGTGGGATGATAGCTCGGCAGGGATGAGGGTTCGCTTTGGCGAACTCGAAAGCCCTG
>NZ_FNFK01000105.1 GCF_900101165.1 Alkalibacterium thalassium
CACGCCATGAGTACAGAAGAGATCGTGGAATGTATTCCGACCTATCCTTCTTGGGGTGTGAAAAAGAACAGTCAAGGAAAAAATACCTTTTGGTTTGGCTATAAAGTGTCCTTAGCCGTTTCCACTCGGACCCAATACATCTTAGATATGACAGTGGCGTCCGCCTTTACGGCGGATGTCAGTTTAGCGATCCCAACGATTCGAAAAGTAGGGAAAAATAAAATCCGAACCGATACCCCCTCTTATTTGACCTTGGATAAAGGGTACGATGCCAAAGACATTTATACGGAAGCTCACAACTCTGGTCAAGAGCCGATCACCGCCTTAAAAAGACAAGCGAAACATAATGGGGAAGTTGATGACCATTATGCCCCTACCTGTTTTCGTGAACACAGCTATAATAAACGTTATGGTGCCCTCAAGTATGTTCGACCAGAAGCCCATTGCCGGGAGTGCCCCTAAAAAATGCGAGGCTGTGTCAAAAAGTCTATAAGGTAAAACAAATGGATGATGCCAGAAAGTACAATCATCCCGCAAGAGGCACACAAGCTTGGCAGCGTATCTACAATGAGCGAAGCAGTGTCGTGCGTGTCAACGCTTACTTAAAAGATGCCTATCAACTCAATGCTACACGCTTTTATAAAGCCGATCATGCCAATGCTTTTTATCGTTTGATTCAACTGGCATACAATGCACGAACCTATGCAAACCAACGGTTAGCTGAGAGAAAGAACAGAAAAGAAATAGCCGTGTAATTTTTAAAAAATAGTCATTTTGAAATTAGACGAGTGTTTCCTTTTTTAAAAAGTTAGTTATGAAATTGGTTCAAATAGACAAATAGATTGCAGTACATTCTCTTCAAAAAAAATTACTTCAATTTCTTTAGATGCGTCATACTTATTTAGTTCCACAACTTATGATAATCTTCTTTTCTATTATTTCCTTCAATATGCTCGATAGTGACGTTGATACATGATTCTTTAACTTGATTTCTCATTTTATTCGACCATAATATCAGTGCACTGAATGATCAGCTCAGCCATTTCTTCTCCTGCCAAAAGCGCATGAACTTCATAACCATTATCTAACCGATATAGCTCTTCATAAAGCCAAATACTTTCTTTGATCTGACCTTCCTGTTTAATGATTTCAGCTTCTCTTAAAGTCACTTTATTAAAATTGGTAAAGCCTCCTTCTGTATTCAAGTGGATGACAAGATCTTTTTTTCCCACTTTTAAATCTGTTACTTCGCAATCATGAAAGCTGAATCGTTCTTCTATTATCTGAGGAATATTCTCTTCCTGCTGTACTTTATCATACTCATTTAAAATGTTATTCATCATTTTTTCATTATCTGAACTTAAAGCTTTTAACTGATTTTTGACTGCTTTGCTGCAATAACCTAGGGAGAAAACTCGGACATCAACAATTTGCTGGTACAGTTCATGTGGTAGTTTATCCATTGTCTCCTTTATACGCGTTTCATGAATGTTTGCAAATGTTTTTTTGCAATCATATTTATCAAACGGCGGACGACTATCATATTCCTCTATAAGTTTTTGTATATGGTCTTTTTCTTCGGGCGACATAGAATAGACCAGCTGATCCTCTTCACTTATAATCTCTTCATTTATAAACATATCTAGAGGGACCATAGCAGTTTCGTCTTCTTCTAACATAAAACGAGGGTCAGTGTCATATATTTCCTGCTGCATATCTACAAATTCTTTCTCTTTTCTTTTATAAAGTCTTTGATAGAGCCCTTCGTTAAAAACGCCAGCCCCTTTATGTACTCTCACATCCAAATGAAAATCTGTCATCTGAGATAATTCATACCATTCTTTTGTTAAATATCGCATACATATATGTCCTTTCAGTTTGATTAAACTTGCCTTTATAATCCAAGTCTGGCCCCTACTTCTGCATACTCTATATCTTTTCTTCCTACATTCCAATTATCGCCTGTTTGTCCGTCCCATATTGCTCCTGTTTCAACGAAATCGACAGACGCAAACAGCTTCCGGACGGCTTCGTTCACCAGCCAATAGGATGTAGCCACTGCATCAGCTTGTCCTTGTGGAAACGTCTCTATGTATTCAATAACTTTCATCATTGCTTGTTTGCCAAACCCTTTGCCTTGATGCTTTTTATCAATCATAAAGCGATTAATTCCATAAGTATATTTATCTCCATATTTTTTACTTAAAAATGAATCTTCGGACAGTTCGTAAAATCCAATATCGACATATCCTATGACTTCATCATTGTTGCATATAGCGAAAATCATAGGCGGTTTTTCATCGTTAAGTATCTTTACGTAGGCTTTAGCCAAACAATATATGCTGGAATCCACATTTCCCTTCTGCTCATCTGTCATGCTTAACTCCATTACTGCATCAAAATTATCGTGGGTAATCTTTCTTAATTGAACCATTTTTTTCCAACTTTCATCAATATAAATACTCCTGAATTATTCATACCTCTAAATGTGGATAACTATTTCTATTAAACTCACTGCTTTTT
>NZ_FNFK01000104.1 GCF_900101165.1 Alkalibacterium thalassium
GTATTGATAATATAGAATTGCACAATTCCATATATTGTGGGGCTTCAATTTGTAAATACCGAAAGAATGCATGTAAAGCTGCCAACCTTTGATTTCTGGTTGAAATAGAATAATTTTTTGTATCTTCCAACCATGTTAAAAACTCCTCAACCATCTTCCTGCTTATCTTTGAAAAACATAATTTTTCCGGTTTAATTCGAAGAACTTCATTACAATATCTTAGATAAATTGTAAAGGTATCCCTATATGATTTAATTGTGTTATCACTGTATCCCGTTCTTTGTGTGATATATTCTAAAAAGTATTTAGATAAATATCTCCCAAAATCAGCACTATTCATTGATTTTCACCTCCGGAAAAACTCCGCTATAAAGAGGTGTAACAGAATCAATAATTTGTCCATAAGCTTCTTCTGTAAGTCTCAGATATTTTTCTGTACTTTCAATATCCCGATGTCCTAAGTAGGTACATAAAATTGGTAAAGCGCAATAAATGTCCTGGCCGTCCTGTACCATCTTTTCTAAAGCGTGAACTGCGAAAGTATGTCGAATATCATGAACCCTAGGGCCAATTTCGTTATCTGTAAATATTCCAGCCTTCTTCATAAAATGCTTAAATTTAACATACACAGGAGTATTGTTATATTTCCCATTATCCCGTGAGGGATAAAAATAGCCATTATCGTGCATATCAAATCCCATGTTTGAAGCATATTGTCGACAATAATTTTGTAATGATGTCGACATAGGAACTAGTCTGCTAGTATTGTTCTTAGCTTTTTTAACGGTTAGTATCCCGTTAACTAGATCAACATCAATCTTTTTTAATGATAGCGCCTCATTGATCCTTAATCCACATCCGTACAACATTCTGAAAAGCATCGGGTAGATCAAGTGATAATGCTTACTACACGGGGTATAATCCAAGCTATCTAAAACTTTTATTATGCTGGCGATTTCTTTATGAGTAAAAATATAAGGAGTAAATGTTTTTATAATAGGGATTAATTCTTTAGGGTGCACGTAAAAATTAAAGCCTAAACTGTTCATAAAAATTGAAAATTGTCTAATAAGGCTCATTCTCATATGTTGAGTCTTTGTCGATTCATTGCCTCTTTTGCTTACATAGTCCTCGACCATATCCTTATTCAGCCTCAAAAGGGCCATATCGTAGTTTTTAAAAAAATCATCCATGTACCTTAATTGATAAAGTGAAGATTCTCCAAATTTATAACCAAGATTTCGTTTATATTCAACATACATCGGACAATACTCTTTAAAAGGACCATCAAAGATGAAATTCTTTTCTCTATCTTTCATATGGCACCTCCAATGCAACCGTTCGAAGTTGTTCAATATCAATACGGAGATACAATTTCGTTGTATTTGAATTTTCATGACCTAGTACGCCTGTAATAATAGGGAATGGGGTGTTATTCTTAAGTAGGTTGCTTGCCATACTATGTCTCATGGAATGGAGACCGTGCTTCCTGCTATTGATGCTGATGCCTGCGGCATCCATATATTTATTTATATTACTCCAGAATACATTTCCTTTTACAAATGCGGTAAAGGGAGCCCGGTGGCGTATAAAAACATGAGAATCATCAGTTTTGGGTCGACTATTTTTTATATAATCAATCAAGGCGTATTTCAAGTTGTCAATTAGTGGGAGCCGTATTGAATTCTTGGTTTTCTCCTGTATAAATTCTATAGTGTCTAAGTGCCACTTTATGTTTTCAAATTTTAAATTTCTTATATCTCCAGCACGCATCCCCAACTGTACGGCTAATAATATTACTATATAATCTCTACGCCCAAATTCAGTGTTCCTATCCACCTGCTTAAGTATCTTTTGTATTTCTTCTATTGAATAATAGGATGGAATTCTCTCAAATTTATTTGTGAAAACAACCGGCAAGAGGTGACTAAGTGGCGATTTCGTATAGCCTTTTGAAATAAGAAAAGCCAAAAAGTCTCTTATAGTGAACAAAATCCCGGACCTTGTTGCACTTGCATATTTGTTTAATGTTTCTAAATAAAGAAGTACATCATCAGGAATTAAATTATTTAGATCCATCAGATTTTTGTTGCCAAGATAACTTAGAAAATCAATAATCTGTATCTTTTTACCCTGAAGAGTACGATGAGACAATCGAAGCTCCTTTTGGAGCAGAATATATTCTTCCAAAGGATTCTTAAATTGATGAGGAACCTGTCTTCCTGATCGTTGATGGCATAAATGAAACGAATTATGCTGGCGGAATTCTTCCAGAACCTTAATGCATCTAACCTTAAATACTTGAGAAGATGATAGTTTTATATCTTCCCTAATGCCATAATAGTCTGATAGGAAATCTTCCCCTAACTTTAATGAGAAACTTTCGTAATTTTTAGTTTCTGCATATTTCATTAAATGCTTCCAGACAAGCCTATACTGATAAATGGTTCCTTCGGAATACTTTAAATCAACTAAATGTTGATTTGCCTGCTGAATTAATTCTGTAAGATTAGTAGTATCGGACATTTTTTAACCTCCTAAATAATGTTAGATACTACTTTATCATTAAAATATTATGCAAAGTTAATTACTAAGAATCTTTTGTTACATCTAGCATTTAGATCTTAACTTTACATAATATTTAGCTTTCCATAAGATGAA
>NZ_FNFK01000102.1 GCF_900101165.1 Alkalibacterium thalassium
TCTTCACCCAACGGGTGAAGAAGGAATAGAGTGATAAACCTTATCAAAGCGGGATAAATGCCTGTTCTGACAAGGTACTATGAATTATTCAGGCATAATATTGTTAGACTCGCCTGTGTTTACTATTTCTAAAATAGTAGCAAAGAACTTTTGTTGTTCATCATATTTGAAATGCAACTCTTTGATACCAGTAAAAACTCTTCCATTTCCTTCCCAAGATTTTTGATAACTTTTATCATTCTTATTTCTTTTATGCTCATCAAGAACATCAAAATGGTTTAATATTTCGAGTTCTTTTGCATCAATATTGCCTTCAGCAAATAATCTTAGTAGCAAAACAGTCTTTTGGTTGGTCTGCCCTCTTTTCGTTTTAAAATTTGTTTAATGACTTGGTAAGTCTTTTCATTTTTTATTTTAATGCCTTCAATCTCCACATTAATGCTCCTATTCGTAAAATATAATTCACTTTTTCGACACGTCTATTATAAACATATTCTTACTGAATCCTAAATGAAAACTGGTAATATACTCTTATTATTTTGCTTTTCTCTTGTGGCGTATTAGTGTACTTTTACTAATACCGGTTTTCTCTACAACTTGTTTGTACGAATGATTTTCTAATAATTTTAAAGCGTGATCCATCTGGCTTTTTGAATACTTATGGGGACGCCCTTCTTTAAAGCCTTCTTTTAGTCTGGCTATAGCTTTCCCTTCTTGAGTGCGCTCAACTATTAAATCCCTTTCAAAATCAGCAAAGGCCGACATGATTGTAAAAATCAGTCGTCCAGTAGGCGTATTCTCGATTATTCCCATGTTTAAAACGTGTGTCCTAACACCTCTATTGAAAAGATCTCCAATCGTATCTAGGGCGTCTCTGGTACTTCTAGCGAAGCGATCGAGCTTGGTTACAACTAATGTGTCTCCGTCTTCTAAATCGCCTAGTAATCGCTGGAATTCAGTCCTTTGTTCATTAGTACCAGTAAACTTCTCAGAATAAATAATCTCACACCCTTCTTCTTTTAATCTTTCATTTTGAGACTGTAAATCTTGTCCTGTAGTACTTACTCTTGCATATCCACGCTTCATTATAAGTTCCCCTTTCAATATAAAAAAACATCCCAACTTTATAATGGAATGCTTTTGTAAATTATTAAACTGAATTTTTAGTAGTTAATTTTATTGCTCTTTGTCTATATGTAAAGAAGAGATATCAGAGAAGGAGTGAAAAAACATATGATTGATGGCATAAAGCCCAATTATACTGCGTTAGCGGAACAATACGGATGTGACTATCGTACGGTTAAAGCAGCGTATGAAGAAGCGTTACAAGGTAATAAACCTAAAACAAGGAGGACATATCCGAGTAAATTAGATTCATTCAAACAAATCATAGATACTAAGTTAGAAGATCAATGTACCGCTAAAAGTATCTTCAAATTCATACAAAAGAAAGGGTTCGATGGGAGTTACAGTCTGGTTAGAGACTATTGCCGTGGAGTGAAAAAAGAACGGATACAGAAAGCAACGGTACGCGTCGAATATACGCCTGGTCTTTCAGCACAAATCGATTGGAAAGAAGAAATGCGACTGATAAGCGGTCAGGGAGAAGTCTTCCGCTTTAATATTTTCCTTTATATATTGCCCTACTCAAAGAAGAAATTTATTACGCTTACCTTTGATCGTAAACAAGATACATTGTTTGAGTGCATGAATGATACCTTTTATCACACCGGTGGTGTTCCAGAAGAAATATGGTTCGATAATATGAAAACTGTCGTCGACCGATCACGAACTCAATTCTCTCAGGTTCATTTAAACGATCGCTTCTATTCTTTTAGTAAAGATGCAGGGTTCAGAACAATGGTCTGTCGTCCTTTTCGCCCCCAAACAAAAGGCAGCGTAGAAGCTCTCGCTAGAACAATGGACCGGTTACGGGTTTACAATCATGAATTTTATGATTCGACAGACCTCATTCGAATCGTTGACGAACTTTGTGATGAATTAAATTCGGAAGTGTCTCAAGCAACGGACGAGATTCCTGATATACTTTGGAAAATAAATGAAAAAGAGCACCTCCATAAGCTAAAAGATGACTTGTTAAATCCTTATTTTGAAGACTCTATTCGCCGTAAAGTCACAAAGGAAGCAATGGTCATTTTCCGCAAATGTAGGTACTCTGTAGACCCTCGCTATATCGGAAAAGAAGTTGACTTGGATCTTTCCGAAAACGAAGAGCACGTGCACATTTATTATAACGGAGAACAGATTCGTTCGCACCCACTTACCACAAAAAGATTGAACTATAACCAAGAAGATTTGGTTCATATACTTAAATCAGATGTCATGAGCCACAAAGAAGAAGATGACATCCAAGAACATATTAAACGAAGTTTAAAGCAATATGATTTACTGGAGGTGCCTTCGAATGAGCAGTAACTATCAAAAGCTATTAAATAATCTAGAGGCCTTGAATTTAAAACATATGAGAGAATATGTGCCAAACTATGTTGAAATTGCCAATCGGGATGAGCTTTCTTTAACAGAAGCTCTTCTAGAATTAACTAATCAAGAATTAGACTTTCAAACGAATCAGACTGTGGAACGTGTCATCCAGCGCGCACACTTTCCCAAACGGACATCACTTGAAGAATTTGATTTCAACTTTCAACCAAGCGTTAACAAAAAAGAGATTCTAGACTTGAAACATATGGCTTTCATGGAGAAAAAAGAAAACTTAGTTTTCATTGGAAACCCTGGTGTAGGGAAAACACACCTTGTCATCGCATTAGGCATTGAAGCATGTCATCAAGGCTACCGTACGCTGTTTATCAGTTGTCATGAATTACTTTTACGTCTTCGTTCTGCCTTTGAAAAAGGGACCGTCGATCGTGTTCTGAAACGATATGCCAAATATGA
>NZ_FNFK01000100.1 GCF_900101165.1 Alkalibacterium thalassium
ATTATATTACCTTCATCGACAGAAATCATCATACGAGCAACGAGAAATTTGGGAAACATAATTTTTCATAGATTATTGGGAGTTACCTCTATAATTCATCAGATTCATCAACAGTACTGTCTGATGTCCGCCTGCCAGAACGTGTTTTTCTGCCTGGCCGGGTCTGACTGTCTCTGGTTTTATCTTTTCTCTGATCTCTATAAACCTTTACAGTTGACAATAATGTCGCAATCAAAGCTCCGAGCAGCACTGATCCGAAAATGACAATAATGAGTGGCCATTCTACGGTAGCAAAGCCGAAGTTTATAGGAACTGGGTCAACATTAAGCACTGAAAGAAAAGCGATTGCAAGGAAGAGAACAATTGCCCCCACCATGCTCCATTGCCTTTTCATAAAGCTAATCTCCTTTCGGTTACCTCTTATTATTTTCTTAAGAATACCATAACTTCGAGAGATTTTCATTACAGGTGTTTATTTCCTGTTAAACATTGTACGGACAATCCTATCTCCAGTTTTTGGAAAAAGAGTGTAGACTTTGGATGCAGCATTTAACAGCCCTGGCATATTCACTTCTCTTTTTTGTCTGCCGATAGCTTTGATTGTCTTTGAAGCGACATAGTCAACTGGGAGGACAACTGTGCTGACATTCTTCAGATACTCCCCTTCGGGATCAAACTCATCAAAGAATTCAGTATCAACCGGCCCTGGATTGACAGTTGTCACGATGATATTGTGATCCTTCAGTTCCAGGCGAAGGGTATTGCTAAATCCAATAACCGCAAATTTTGTAGCTGAATAGACAGCCGATTTAGGTGTTGCAACTTTGCCGGCAATAGATGCGACGTTGATGATCTGACCGGACTGGTACTGAACCATGTGTTTCCCAACGAGCTGAGACATAAGCATGAGACCCAGGACATTGACCTTGAACATGTTTTCAACTCTGGAGAAGTCATAATCAAGAAACGTTTCTGTATGACCAAATCCGGCATTGTTTATCAGCACATCAATTTTCCCGATCTTATCTGTGACATGCGCTACGGCTCTTTGAACTGCATCGGTATCAGCCACATCAAGTGGATAGACAAGAGCCTGCGAACCATACTTATTTCTGATGTCTTCTTTGATCTGCTTAAGTTTATCCGTTCGTCTTGCACTTAGAATCAGAACAGCTCCTTTTTCAGCCAGCTGATAGGCCAGTTCCTCTCCTATACCTGAGGATGCGCCTGTGATCCATATCACTTTGTCTTTAACTCTATCCATTGATCTCCACTTCTCTCTTAATAGGTATAGTTACTTCTGCCAGGTCGTTCATAACATAAGATTCCGGGAAGTAGCGGCGTGCTTCTTTTTCCATCTCCTTGCTGTCAGCATACAGATACCGTGCACTGATATGTGTCAGAAGCAGCTTTTCAGCCCCGGATTCAAGAGCAGTTCGGGCTGCATCAATATTGGTGGAGTGGTTGTAGCTTCTAGCCAGACCCTGGTCATCTCCTTTGAATGTACTTTCGTGAACGAGTACATCTGCCCCGCGTGCGAGTTCAACACTGTTCTGGGTTTTCAAAGTATCTCCTAGAATCGTGACCACTCTTCCTTTCTGACTTGGACCGATGAAGGCCTTGCCATCCAGCACACGACCGTCATCCAGCGTAACTGTTTTTCCTTGTTTAAGCTGACCAAACAGGGGACCGAACGGCACCCCAAGTTCTTTCAGCTCTTCAGCCATCAGTTCCCCTTCACGGTCTTTCTCCTGAATTCTGAATCCGTATGAGGGAATGCCATGACGCAGCCTTTTGACAGTAACTATGAACTGGCTGTTTTCAAACAGCTTGCCTTCTTCAGTAAATTCTACATAGTCGATCGGGTACTTCACGTGAGATTGAGACAATTTCATAGACATTGAGACATATTGTCTTATCCCCGGTGGACCATATATGGTTAGAGGTGTATCGCCTCCTTGGAACGCTCTGCTGCTCAGAAGTCCCGGAAGACCAAAGATATGATCCCCATGCATATGAGTGATGAAAATCTTGTCGATTTTTCTCGGTTTAACAGAGGTCTTCAGAATCTGATGCTGTGTTGCCTCCCCGCAGTCAAAAAGCCAGATACTGTTAAGCTCATCTAACAGTTTCAATGCGATGCTGGAAACATTCCGGTGTTTGGCCGGTACTCCAGATCCTGTCCCTAAAAATACTAAATCCATATAACTATCCTTTACAGTTTTATTCTACAAATTCAAACTCAAAGTTATCAAGTCTGACTGTATCTCCATTTTTAGCTCCTTTATCTCTAAGAGCTTCATCAATCCCCATACCTCTCAGCTGCCTTGAAAATCTCATGACAGACTCATCGAACTGGAAGTTTGTCATCTGATACAGTTTTTCAACCTTGTCTCCGGAAATGACCCATGTGCCATCCGGATCTCTTGTAATCATAAACTCTCTGTTTTCTGGAGTGAATTTATAGAGTACACGTTCTTCTTCCCCTGTCTCCTCTTCATAAAGAGGGAATTCAGGAGCTGTTTCAAGCAGGTCAGCTGTCCGGCTCATCACTTGGTTGAGTCCTTTTCGGGTAAGAGCTGAAATTTCAAAAATTTCTACTTCTTCCCCGGACTTTTCCATTTCTTCTCTGAACGTCTTCAAATTCTCTTCAGAATCAGGCATATCCATTTTATTGGCTACAACTAACTGAGGTCTCTCTCTTAATTTCAAGTCATACTGCTCGAGTTCTTTATTTATCGTATAGTAGTCATCGACCGGGTCACGCCCTTCAACGCCACTCATATCTATAACATGAAGCAGGACTCGCGTTCTTTCGATGTGTCTCAGAAACTCGATCCCTAAGCCTACACCTTGAGAAGCCCCTTCGATGAGTCCCGGCATATCTGCCAGTACAAAACTTCGTCCATCATCTGTCTGTATCATCCCAAGATTTGGGACTAGTGTGGTAAAATGATAGGCTCCGATTTTTGGACGAGCTTGAGAGACAACACTTAATAAAGTGGATTTCCCTACAGATGGAAATCCAACTAGACCAACGTCCGCCAGTACTTTCAGTTCCAGTTCGATTTCTTTTTCGTCACCAGGCTCACCATTTTCGGCAATTTCCGGTGCAGGGTTTCTAGGTGACGCAAAACGAATATTTCCTCGTCCACCGCGTCCGCCTTTTGCTACCACTGCTTTCTGACCGTGTTCGACCAGATCTGCGAGCATCTGCCCAGTTTCGGCATCTTTAACAACTGTTCCAGGTGGAACTTTTACAAACAAAGCCTTTGCTCCTCGGCCGTGCATGCCTTTCGACATACCGTTTTCACCGTGCTCAGCTCTGAAATGACGATTGTATCTGAAATCCATCAGGGTTCTCAGACCCTCATCTACTACGAAGATAACGTCTCCACCAGTACCTCCGTCTCCACCAGCAGGGCCCCCATCGGGAACATATTTTTCTCTACGGAATGCCACCATTCCATTTCCGCCGTTTCCAGCCTTTACATTAACTTTAACCTGATCTAAAAACATTGACACGCTTAACCCTTCTTTCTCCATTACGCACTGGCTTATCTCTTTTATTTTACACTAATTTTCGTATGATATCTAATGACATGGCGACTATTTAATAATTTGAATCGAGTAGGAGGTAAATAATTAATTTATTTACCGTCCTCTCAC
>NZ_FNFK01000098.1 GCF_900101165.1 Alkalibacterium thalassium
TGAAAACGAACGTATGTTCTTTTATTTAATTATATCACTCCGTCAACGGAAAGGCTATAGAAAGGTACACTTATTTTTAAAAGAAAAAGAAGACAAAACATTCAGAGTAATGATTAAAAAAATATAGGAGAGAGAAGATGACGACGATAACGTTTCAATTAGAAAAATTGACTTGTCCATCTTGTATGCAAAAAATCATAGACAATGTAAATGAATTAACGGGGATAGAAACAATAAAAATTTTATTTGATAGAAGCAAAGCAAGAGTAGTATTTGAAGACAATAAAATATCAAAAAAAAGAAATTCTTCATAAGATTGAAGAGATTGGATATTCAGCAAAGAAAATATAATAACGTATGAAAGTTGATTGGGGTCAATTTTAAATGAAAAAGCGCAGGGTATACTGGAGTCAACAAGTACAAACTAGGAGGAGAAAGAAATGGGTTTTCAGCAAAAAATATTAAGCAGTAAAAATAAAATCACACTTATCTCAGGAATTTTAATCGTTATAGGATTTATTGCACACTTTGGTTTTGGAAACACACAAGTTTTTAATATCGCATTCATTATCGCATCTATTTTAGGGGTGGCACCAATCGCCATTCAAGCTTTTGGGGCTTTAAAGGTAAAAGTAATTTCAATTGATGTGTTAGTAACCATCGCAGTAATCGGTGCTTTCCTCATTCAAAACTATGAAGAGTCAGCTATCGTAACGTTCTTATTCTTATTCGGTAGCTGGTTAGAGGCTCGCACATTGAACTCTACTCGTTCAGCGATTAAAGAATTGACAGAAATGGCACCAGAAGTAGCTTTTAAACAAATGGAAAATGGTGAATTTGAAGAAGTTGATGTATGGGATGTTGACGAAGGCGATATCCTACAAGTCCGTACAGGTGGAAAAGTTCCAGTTGATGGAACGGTTGTTATTGGTGAAGGTCACATTAACGAAGCATCAATCACTGGTGAAGCGGATCCGGTTCGAAAAGAAACAGATTCAGAAGTCTTCGCAGGTACAATTTTAGAAAATGGAACCCTACAAATTCGTGCAGACCGTGTAGGAGAAGATACAACTTTCGGTAAAATTATTGAGCTTGTTGAAGAAGCTCAAGATTCAAAATCAGAAGCTGAACGCTTTATTGACCAGTTTTCGCAGTGGTATACACCAGCCGTCTTAGTCTTAGCATTTATCGTGTGGATTTTTAGTCAAAATGTCGAGTTGGCCATTACAATACTAGTACTCGGATGCCCGGGTGCATTAGTCATTGGAGTACCTGTTTCTAACGTAGCAGGCATCGGAAATGGTGCAAAAAATGGTGTATTATTAAAAGGTTCAGAAGTAATTCAAGACTTTAGTAAAGTTGATACGATTCTATTTGATAAAACAGGAACTCTAACTGTAGGTAACCCAGAAGTTGCCGAATTTAAAACCTATGGGGATGCAGATCAAGCACTAAGCTATCTGGCAAGTGTCGAGAATGAATCGGATCACCCACTCGCAAAAGCGGTTCTTTCACAGTTAGGCGATATTGAAATGTATCCAGTAGATGAAACAAACGTTGTAAAAGGTGGAGGAATCGTCGCAGAAGTCGATGGGCACCGCGTTGCAATAGGAAACGTAGCTTTAATGGAAAAAGAAAATATCCAATTAACAAAAGAAGCTCGTGAAGATTTTGAAGCCTACGAAAAACGTGGAAACTCATTAGTTATTACAGCAGTCGATGGTGAGTTGAAAGCTCTAATGGGGATTCGTGACCAAATTCGCCCAGGGATTAAACAAGATTTACAAGCGATGAAAGCTTTAGGTGTTAAGAACTTAATCGTACTATCAGGAGATAACCAAGGTACTGTTGATTTAGTCGCTGAAGAATTAGGATTAACAGAAGCCCATGGAAACTTACTGCCAGAAGATAAGGCAGACTACCTCAAAGAACTCCAAGCTCAGGGTCAAATTGTCGCATTCGTTGGTGATGGAGTAAACGATAGTCCTTCATTAGCCCTTGCGGATATTGGAATCGCAATGGGTAGCGGAACAGACGTCGCTATTGAAACTTCTGATGTCGTTTTAATGAACTCAAATATGAGCCGCTTGCCTCACGCTTTAGGCTTAACTAAAGCAACCGCCAATAATATGAAACAAAATATTGTCATTGCAGTTGGTACTGTACTTGTTCTTCTAGCAGCCGTTTTCTTCTCAGACTGGATGAACATGTCAATCGGTATGTTAGTACACGAAGGAAGTATCTTAGTCGTTATCTTAAACAGTATGAGACTATTGCGCTACAGACTCAAAGGAACTGATGTAGAAACGGCGAACGCAAAAGAGGTTCATGCATAAAAAATACAATAAAAACTAAATAGATTACGGTGGAATTTCCAATATAATATAGTCGAACAAATTTCAGAAACAATTAGGAGATTAATACTAATTCTTGATCTACATCAATTCAATCTCTCTAGTCTTCGATTAGAATAGATGCATAAGAGGTAAGAAATGAAAATATTGAAATACAAAATACCTCGTTAAATTGATGTAGATCAAGATTAAAAACTTGAATAGCTGATATACTATAGATGTCAATAAGGTAAATCGAATGAATAAATAACAAATAAAAATTCAAAGGAGAATGTATCATGCAAAAAGCAACTATTCAATTAGAAACGTTAACTTGTCCATCATGTCTACAAAAAATCGAAAATGCTGTTGGTAACTTAAAAGGTGTGGATAAAGACAGCTTGAAAGTCATGTTCAATGCAAGCCGTGTAAAAGTAAATTTCGACGACACTATATCAATTGAAGACATAGAAAAAGCTATCCAAGACTTAGGTTATGGCGTAAAAAGATCGCGTGTAAAATCCGCATAGGTTTGCTTAAAAAATCAAAAAAATAATGGAGGAATGAATCATGTCAGAAAAAACACCACAAGAAAGATTAGAAGAAGAACAAGAATATAAAGATCATGTGCATCATACGAAAATAAATGCAGCAGCCATTACAGACCATCTTTTAGGGAATATTCACACACTACATGTGAAGTTACATCAGTATCATTGGTATGTAAAGGGACCTCACTTCTTTACTTTACATGAAAAATTTGAGGAACTATATGATGATAATGAAAAATGGTTTGACCGTTTAGCTGAACAACTGCTAGCTTCAGGATATAAACCAGCTTCTACAACCAAAGAGCTTGTCGAGTATTCTATGCTATCAGAAGATCCAGCAGATAAATATATAAAAGCCGAAGAAATGGTTGACAATATCATCGATGATTTCAGAGAAACTCGTGAATTAACGATTCGTGCCATTCACTTGGCGCAAGAAGAAGAGAATGTTGTCTTTGAGGATACGCTAATTGAATTTAAAGATGACTTAGATACAAAAATCTGGATGTTGCAAGCCTTTTTAGGAAAAGAAGCCCTAGAAGATGATGATTACCACGATGAAGAGGAAGACTAATACAATATAGATGAAAAGGAACAAGTAACTGCGAATTTACAAAGTACAGTTGCGTGTTCCTTTTTTGTTTGTCAAATTGTTTCTATAATAGATGGTATTGATGGGCTAATTTTGATTAATTGACACTATTTTTGCTTTTGAAATGAAAAAAGATCAATGAACGCCTATTATTTACTTACCAAACAAACCATGAGAAATTCACATGACTCATTTACAGTTAATACGAAAAACACTCGGATTTGTTCTGTAATAGATTACTGAAAATAGGTACAAAACACAACGGATTGATAGTAAAGAGAAGTGTTTAGGAAACTTTATAACTATGTAGCATCACTAGTGTTGCATTAAAATTTTAACTGTTTCATGATATAAAAAAGTCCTTTATAATGGGGTTGGATGACTTATCCAAGACCAAAACAAAGGACTACAACATGGATAAGTATAAAACAAAAATGACCATAAATAAATGGTTTTCCTACATTTCTTTAGAAACATTAAGTGAATCGTCTCGACAGACTATCAGTCAGTTTAATCGCTATTCAAAAAAGTTAACATTTAAGAAAGTTCTGAAACTCTTTCTCTATGCG
>NZ_FNFK01000097.1 GCF_900101165.1 Alkalibacterium thalassium
CGATAAATGAGGGAGGGGCAAGTGTTTTTTGTCTTTTCCTTGATAGAACAACGGTTATAGACCTTTAAGAACAAAAAAATTTGACAGTAACTGTTTTCTGCAGGGAGGATATTTATGGATTTAAAGTTGAATGGGAAAAATGCATTAGTCCTGGCGTCAAGCACGGGACTTGGAAAAGCTGTCGCAATGGAATTGGCCAAAGAAGGGGCCAATGTCATGCTGACGAGTCGAAGTAAGGATAAATTGATTGAAGCCAAAAAAGAAATCGACCGGGTAGCCACAGGTCAGGTTGATTTTATGGTATCTGATCTGACTGATCTCACATCAATTAAGGATCTGGTCGAAGTGACACGAAAGACATTCGGGAAAATCAATATCCTGGTCAACAACACCGGTGGCCCATCAGCAGGTTCATTCGATGATCTGGATGATGCGGAATGGAACAAGGCTTTTAACCTGACTTTGAACAGTTACATCAGAACGATTCGAGAAGTTCTGCCGGATCTGAGAGAAACCAGAGGACATATTCTGAATAATACTTCTTCTTCAGTGAAACAGCCGATAGACGGACTGCTTCTGTCTAACGTATTCAGAATGGGGGTCCAGGGCTTGTCTAAAAGCTTATCTCAGGAGCTGGCCAGAGATGGCATCATGGTCAACACCATTGGAGCGGGGCGCATTGAAACAGATCGTCTCACCGAACTGGACAGCAAGCGTGCAGAACGCGAAGGGAGATCACTAGAAGACGTTCACCAGTCGATCGAAAACCAGATTCCAGCCGGCCGATACGGTAAACCCGAAGAATTTGCCAAGATGGCAGCCTTCCTGGTTTCTGGCGTCAACACCTATGTCTCAGGACAGACCATCCTTGTCGATGGAGCAATGAGCAAGTCGTATTAGCAGGATAAATAGACTAGAGACCCGTTTTTTCATTAATGAAGACGGGTCTTTTCTATATGTTGAGAATCTGAAAACACGCTCTAGTTCAGAATAGGTTTATCGATTGAACTCCACTCATAGACTATGAAAATAAAGTTTACATGAGTCATCCCTATCTGAACTCGACTCGATCCCGGTACAGTTTAGTTCAGCCGCTCATCTCCTCGCTGAACTCGATTCAAACAGAGGAATAAGGCAGTTCACGTCGGAAAAATGTGTTAAACTAGAGTGAAACGGAATTATAAAAAGGCTGGAGGCCCCGACCTGTTTCACAGTACAAGGTCTTAACACATTTCTTAAAACAAATTCAGCCGAAAAAGGAAAGGACTAGTCAAATGACCAAACACCTATATTTCGCCTCGCCGCTGTTCACTGAAATGGAGCAGCACTACAATACATACGTCGTCAATAAAATCAGAGAAGCATTTGAGGAAAATATTGACGTCTATCTGCCTCAGGAGAACGCGGCGATCAATGACAAGAGCAACTATGCCAGCAGCATCCAGATCGCCGATGGAGACAATGCCTACTTGAAAAAAGCCGACATCTTAGTTGCTGTACTCGACGGCGTCACAGTCGATGCCGGAGTCGCGTCAGAAATCGGCTACTTCTATGCACTGGACAAACCGATCATAGGCATCTACACCGATATTCGACAAGGAGCAGGAAACAATAAAGAGAAAATTGAGGCACTGGATGAAATAGCCGAGTCCCCATTCTCATATATCAATCTCTACACAGTTGGTCTGGTCAAGCAGAGGGGGCAGGTGGTCAGCAGCAGTGACGATCTGGTCGACAAGCTGAAGGAATGGATGACAAATGATCAGAAATCAGTCTAAGAACAACCTGACTGTTCTCCAGAATGAAAGTCAAGCAAGATTAATCTTGTGTTCAATAATGTGGACAGACCGCTGCCGGTCTGTCTTACCAATGAAAAAACGTTTTCTGAGTCATTACTCATCAGAATTAATAAAAGTCCGGTTGAAAAACATGCTGGAAACGTGTAGACTAATAAGCGTTGTATAAATAGAAAAGATAGAGGCGCAAAGAAAAAGAGTACGGACTGAGAGGGGACACCCATTGACCAGTCACGAAAGGGTTCTTTGCCGAAGGATATCAGGTGGCTGACCTGTTCTCCTGGGCATACGTTTAACAGGCGTATGACTGTCACGGTAACGTGGAGCACTATCCTAGTCAATGTTTTTCAAGCATTCAGGGGCGTGTTCCTGGGTGCTTTTTTCTATTTATAAATAATAGAAATGGAGACATATCATGAAAAGAAAATTACAATGGTTTATATTAATCGGTCTAGTCAGCTTTAGCTTTATCCCCAGCACCGTATCTGCAGCTGAAACAGGAGGGAGCATGGCTTCAAGACTTGGAGCAGTCACACTGATTCCGCCTCTGGTTGCGATCGCTTTGGCTTTCCTTACAAAAAATGTGGTCCTGTCACTGTTTCTGGGTATTTTTTCCGGAACGATCATTGCTCAGTATGCAGGAGGAGCAAATATCCTGACCGGCATCATTTTCGGATTTACGGATATCATTGATTACATCCTGAACTCACTGGCTGATCCCTGGAATGCGGGAATCATTCTACAGGTTCTGGTTATCGGGGGGCTGATTGCTCTAATCACCAGTTCTGGTGGCGCTCGAGCGATCGCCGAAGCTCTGGCTAAAAAGGCTAAAGGACCGAAAAGCACTCAGCTGATCACATGGACTCTGGGTCTCCTGATCTTCTTTGATGATTACGCCAATGCGCTTATAGTCGGACCGATCATGCGTCCAGTTTCAGATAAAATGAAGATTTCCCGCGAACGTCTGGCTTTCTTGATCGATGCTACAGCCGCACCAATTGCCGGGATTGCTCTGATTTCTACCTGGATCGGCTATGAAGTCGGACTAATCAATGATGCCTATCTGTCGATCGGACAGGAAGTGAATGCCTATGGCGTCTTCCTTCAGACGATTCCATACCGCTTCTACAATATTCTGATGCTCTTTTTCGTTGTTCTGACCTCAATGACTCTACGTGAGTTCGGTCCAATGAAAAAAGCTCAGGAACGTGCACGAGATACACATCAACTGATCGCTCAAGGAGCAACGCTTGAGAGTGAGGAAGAAGAACTGGAAGTTGTAGCCAAGGGTACTCCATCGATCTGGAGTGCGCTTATTCCAATCGGTGCATTGATTTTATTCAGTTTTATCGGTTTCTACACAGACGGGCGTCAGGCTATTCTAGCTTCAGACAACACTGCACTTATTCAGACTGTTCAGAATGCTCCTTTCTCATTTGTTACATTAAGAGAAACATTTGGTGCATCTGATGCATCTGTCGTCCTGTTCCAGGCTGCACTGATCGCCAGCATTATTGCCCTTGTAATGGGTGTCATTAAAGGTCATTTCAGTTTTGGCAAAGGAATCGATATCTGGGTATCCGGAATGAAGACCCTTATGATCACTGGTGTCATATTATTGCTGGCCTGGTCTCTTTCAGGCGTAATGGGTGAACTTGGAACGGCAGACTACCTTGTGTCGCTGTTAAGTGATACACTTCCGGCATTCCTGCTGCCGACAGTCATCTTCCTTCTAGGAGCTGTTATTTCATTTGCGACAGGGACGTCATACGGTACAATGGGTATCCTGATGCCGCTGGCTATTCCTCTGGCAACTGCTATGGATCCTGGAAATGCCGACTTCATCGTTATGTCGGCTGGAGCCGTTCTGACCGGTGCAATCTTTGGGGACCACTCTTCACCGATTTCAGATACGACCATTCTATCGTCAATGGGAGCAGGGTCGAATCTGCTCGACCACGTCAAGACACAGCTGCCTTATGCAATTGCCATAGCGGTCGTTTCCGTTTTATTCGGCTATCTGCCAACTGCATTCGGAATGAATGTCTTTATCGTCCTGCCGATCGGTTTTCTGGCCGTTATTGCTGTAGTCTTTCTGTTGGGTAAAAAAGTCGATACGATGCAACCTGAACATACTGACAAATAAAGCATAGTAAATTCTGTTGAGACTCCCACGGCTAAAGCCGCAAGCCCGAACCTTTCGGTTTGACGGGTGGGATTCTTGAGTGCTTGTACGAACGCAGTCCATTTCTGTTTTGTTCAAGCCTCAAGGTGAGGGCATCTCATTGCCCCTCCTAAGACAGTGCATATAGCATCTTAGGCTGGTTAACTGTGACCGTCAACCACAGGTGCATAGCGAATATTCATTGCACCAACGATATCCCTGTGTTTTT
>NZ_FNFK01000046.1 GCF_900101165.1 Alkalibacterium thalassium
AGTTCAAGCTGCCAACTCTGTAAGACGATATATTCCTGAGTATGAAGCCTATTACCAGAAAAAATATAAAGAAGTACCGAAAACACAACACAAACGAGCCCTCGTCTTAACTGCACGAAAATTAGTGCGTCTGGTGTTTGCACTCCTAAGCGATCACCAACTCTATATCGCAAGATCGGAGGCGATAGAGTCTTAAGAGAAACTATTTCTTAAGGACGACTATCCGAAGATATAAACCGAACGTATTTTCGAATACGTGGCGGTTTAGTTCAGTGCACCCTTTTTTATGAAAATAGGTTGTCATTTTATAATCTATTCTCTTGACTTAACACCATAATGCTTAAATGTTGAGTAAACCCATTTAATTTCAATTTAAAATATTATACCAGATTCTATAGACTGATTAAAATAATATTTTAATCAGGTTTAATACAAAGTGTTTAATTATAAAATGCGACAATAAAATAAGTAGGTTATGATTCAAAAAAATAGAATTATAGGATGATTTATATAAAAAACTTAGTGTTTTGTTATTCTTGTTTTATCTTCATAGCTATTAGTTCATCTGTTCTTGCAGAATCAATTGTTGATCAAGATTTATTAGAAGAGTAAAATGAAAGTGATCCTAGAATCCAAAAAGAAATCGAAGGAAAAGAAATTCTTTCTATTACTAAGAAAGAGTAATTTATAAAAGGTAGTATAAATACCAATAGTAAAAAAGATAGTAGTAATGTTGCCACAGGTTATACATACAAAACCTTAGGCTTGCCTAATATTAGTGCTTCTTTGAGTGCTTCAGGACCATCTATTAGTTGTTGTGGAAAGAGAGCAACATTCGATCATACGTACAACCATACTTATTTTGACCATTAAAACCGGTTATATTAAAACTGCTTGAATGCCAATCTTATGCAATGAATCAGATATAAAGGGTACCGATTACTGAATTTAGTTAAATTAAATATATATCTTTCGTATAAATTGGTGTATATTAGTTAAAAATAAGTCTTTTGTATTGAACTGACTAAATCATCATAGTTTAGTATAAGCATTGATGAATCATTATTATGATAGGAGATATTGATTAATGAAAAACATAGGGTTATGGTTAATCCTCACATTAGTATCAGCAATCTTTCTATTTGGTACAGTGTCACTAATTTCAAACACCTCTTTTGTAAGTTTAAGAGGCGAATTTGAAATACTTCTAATCCTTATAGGGTTTTCTACGCTATTTTCGTCTCTAGTGGTCTGCACCAAAATCATTATAGACAAAACGGCTACTCCAGAATAGGGGTAGCTTTTTTTTATTTGCTGAATCGATAGTGTTTTAGATTAATTAAAAATAGCCTGAGTTATAGATAGAATATTAGTAGACTCCTCTAACGGCTTTTGACTTGATTTCGTTCCACTGAAAAACTGTTCAAAATTAGACATAATAAAAAGGCCAGGATATTAATGTTCCTGGCCTCATCTATTAACTTACTTACTTCTTGCGTCTGATTTTTTTCTTCTTTTTCTTCTTGTTGTTTTTCTTCGCCATGCCATTCAGTGCCATCTTACCGAGTTTACCTTTTACTCCGCCGCCCATCAGTTTATCAAGACCCGGTATGCCGCCCATGTTGCCTTTGGACATCTTGCTCATCATCTCTTTAGACTGCTTGAACTGCTTGATCAAGCGGTTGACTTCAGCGATGTCACGGCCAGATCCTTTGGCGATACGGCGTCTACGCTTCTGTGACAGGATATCTGGATTTTCACGCTCTTCCGGCGTCATGGACAGAACAATGGCCTTCATGTGCGCGATGTCTTTAGGGTCCATCTGGAAATCAGCCATTCCTGGTACGTTGCTCATACCCGGAATCATTTTAAGGATGTCTTGCATCGGTCCCATATTGGTCATCTGATCCATCTGTTCGATGAAGTCATTGAAATCATAGCGGTTTTCACGCATTTTAGCGGCCATTTCTTCAGCACGCTCTTCATCGACTTCCTGCTGAGCACGTTCGATCAGTGTCAGAATGTCTCCCATACCAAGGATACGGTTAGCCATACGGTCTGGATAGAATGGTTCAAGCGCTTCAAGCTTCTCACCAGTACCGGTGAACTTGATTGGTTTATTTGTAACGGAACGAATCGACAGCGCAGCACCCCCGCGGGTGTCACCATCAAGTTTCGTCAGGATCACACTGGTAATGCCTAAACGGTCATTGAATGAATCTGCTACATTGACGGCGTCCTGACCAGTCATGGCATCCACCACAAGGAATATCTCATGCGGATTGACGGCAGCTTTGATGTCTTCCAGTTCGTTCATCAGGTTTTCGTCGATGTGAAGACGACCGGCCGTATCGATGATGACGACGTCGCGGTCCTCATCTTTTGCCTGCTGGATCCCTTTTTCAGCGATCTCGACAGGACTGACTTGGTCTCCCATACTGAAGACAGGGATATCCAAGTCGCGACCAAGTGTTTCCAGCTGATCGATCGCCGCTGGACGATAGATATCAGCTGCGACCATCATTGGTTTCTTGTTTTCGTGCTTGCGTAGATAATTTGCCAGTTTACCGGCAGTCGTTGTCTTACCTGCCCCTTGCAGACCGGTCATCATGTAGATGGTCGGACCCTGACCTGGATCGGCAAAAATAATTTTCTCCTGTTCGCCACCCATCAGTTCCGTCAGCTCGTCGTTAACGATCTTGACGACCTGCTGGCCCCCGTTCAGGCTTCCAAGTACCTCTTCACCTAGTGATTTTTCTCGCACGGTCTTAACAAAATTTCTAACTACTTTATAGTTGACGTCGGCTTCCAGCAAGGCCAGTCTGACCTCACGCATGACGTCTTTTACATCCGCCTCAGTAACTTTTCCTTTCTTACGCAGTCCGGAAAAGGCATCCTGCAGGCGTCCTGTTAATCCTTCAAAGGCCATACCTGTTTCATTCCTCTCTCATTGAATCCAGACTGATCGCGTCTATCAGCTCGTGCAGACGCGTGTCTGATGCATGCTTCTCTTGAGCATATTCTTTTAATGTATCAACTGCGTCCTGTTTCTTGTCGAATTCTTCCACCAAGTGCAGCTTGCTTTCATAGTCCTGTAAAATAACTTCAGAGCGTTTGATGTTGTCATACACAGCCTGGCGACTCACTGAAAAAGCATCCGCGATTTCACCCAGTGAATAGTCATCACCATAATATAACTTCATGTATTCCTGTTGCTTGGGCGTCAGGAGCGGACGATAGAATGCAAAGAGACTGTTCATACGCAGGGTTTTTTCCAGTTCCATAATCAGTGGCACCTTTCTTGAGTTAAATCTCAGTTGTACAGTAAAAATAATTTAATTGGTCTGTGCAATCAGTTCCTTGAACAGGCCATAAGCGAATTTCTCAGTATCGAATGGATGAAGGTCGTTCATGGTCTCACCTAGTCCGACGAATTTCACAGGGATACCTAGCTCTTTACCGATAGCCAGGACGATTCCCCCTTTAGCCGTTCCATCCATTTTAGTCAGAACGATGCCTGTTACGTCTGTTGTTTCCTGGAATATCTTTGCCTGGTTCAAAGCGTTCTGCCCTGTAGTGGCATCCAATACTAGCAAGGTCTCGTGCGGCGCATCTGGAATTTCTCTTGAAATGACGCGTTTCATCTTCTCGAGTTCGTTCATCAGATTCTTCTTGTTCTGAAGACGTCCGGCTGTATCGATAAGCAGGATGTCAGCACCAGACTCTTGAGCAGTCTTGATTCCATCGTAGACCACAGCAGCCGGATCTCCGCCTTGTTTGGTGGAAATGACTTCCGCTCCAACACGGTCTCCCCAGATATGCAGCTGTTCGATCGCTCCGGCACGGAAGGTGTCGCCCGCAGCCATGACGACTTTCTTGCCTTTATCGATATACTGATGAGCCATTTTCGCAATCGTCGTTGTTTTCCCGACGCCATTGACGCCGACAAAAAGAACAACTGTCAGCCCATCTGGATTCTCGTTGAATTCGTGATGATCCGGATTGCTTTCGCCGTACATGTCGACCATCGTCTGTACGATGACGCGCTCAGCATCTTTCATGCTTCTAACGTTCTCAACTTTTGATTCGTAGCGGAGTTTTTCAGCAATCTGCATGGTCGCTTCAAAGCCGACGTCTGATTCGATCAGCAGGTCTTCCAGTTCTTCGAAGAATTCCTCATCTTCATAGCGGAAGTTCGCCAGCAGTTCGTTTAAACGGCGAGTGAACGACACACGGGATTTCTTCAGTCCTTTTTCGTACTGTTCGGTTTCTTTCTTGGTATCATCAGGTTCCAGTGTCGTGTCTTCGGCAGCGGAGTCTTCAACAACTTCCTTGACTTCATCCTCGACTACTTCCTGTGGTTCCGTCTGTTTTTCCGCCCCAGTAAAAGCGGATTTGATCTTGTCAAATAATCCCATAATGGATTCACTCTTTCTCTCACTTTTTATGACGCATATACAGTTAGTTTAACACATATTGTTCAATAGCATAAGCAACACCGTGCTCATCGTTGGATTTAGTGACAATTTGAGCGGCGTCTTTGACGATATCTGTCGCATTGGCCATCGCTACACCTGTGCCGGCTGTCTGGACCATCGCCAAATCGTTTTCCTGATCGCCGATCGCCATCATCTCATCAAGTGAGATATCCAGCAGTTCACTCAAAAGAATCAGGCCTTTTCCTTTGTCCACCGTCTTCGGGAGAACTTCGAGCAGATTATCCCGGGACTTCATGATCGTATAGCGGTCATGATACACCTGAGGGATGTCCTTGATTTTCTCATCCAGTTCCTCCTGGTGCCAGCACATGACGATTTTGTTGATGGCAAAGGATTCAGGGAAAGTGACCATATCAAGTGGTTTATAAGGCAGAGCCTTCATATGCTTGTGGTACTGAGACGGCTTGCCTTCTGGATAAGATGGTTCATAGACTGTATCCAGATCAATAAAGTTGCACGGCAGATCCAGGTCCTGACTTAACCGGTAGACGTCTTGAACATCTTCTTTAGATAAAGTGATTTCTCGAAGAGTTTCTCCAGTTCGTGTCCATTGGACCAGTCCGCCGTTATAAGTCAGACCCAGATCGCCTTCTTCGGTCAGATTGCAGTCTTCCAGTATCGACAGCATGCCTTTCAGTGGGCGTCCGGTAACCAGGACGATCTTCACGCACTGGTCCTTGGCTTTTTGAATAGCACGCTTGTTTTCTTCTGATACCTGGTGGTCACTGTTCAACAGTGTACCGTCCAGATCGATTGCGACTAGTTTGATTGACATAAGGTCCTCCTGTCAAGCTTGTTCGACGCGTTCATCCAGATCCTGAAGCTGAACGGATACCAGCTTGGACACGCCTTTCTCTTTCATAGTCACGCCGTAGAGCGAATCCGCTTCTTCCATGGTGCCCTTACGGTGCGTGATGACGATAAATTGGGTATCGGAAGCAAATTCGTGCAGGTAACGTCCGAATCGGGTCACATTTGCTTCATCCAGAGCCGCTTCGGCCTCATCCAGAATACAGAATGGGATCGGACGGACCTGTATGATCGCAAAGAGCAGCGAGAGTGCTGTCAAGGCACGTTCTCCACCGGACAAAAGACTCAGCGACTGCAGTTTCTTACCAGGTGGCTGTGCCACGATTTCGATCCCTGATTCCAGCAAGTCATCCGGATCGGTCAGGCGCAGTTCTGCCCGCCCCCCTCCGAACATACGTGGAAAGACGATCGCAAACTGATCTCTGACTTGACTGAATGTCTCGTAGAAACGTTTCTTGACTTCATTGTCCATCTGATCCATCGTGTCATACAGTTTTTCCTTCGCTTCAAGCAGATCCTGCTGCTGAGTGGCCAGGAATGAATGCCGTTCATGGACGCGCTCGTATTCATCGATCGAGCCGATATTGACCGGCCCGAGTTCTTCAATGCCTCGTTTGAGCAGTTTCACCCGTTTCTGAGTGTCTTCGCGGTCGATGTCGTCGGGCTGATTCAGCTTGGCTTCTTCATAACTGATCGTATACTCTTCAGACAAGTAATCCAATAGATGGTCGATCGACACATCCAGTCTTGAGATCTGAATGTCCAGCTGGTTTTTCTCGCCCTGAAGATTGGACCGTCGTTCCTGAAGGTCAGCTGTCCGCTCTTCCAGATCATTTACGGCTCTGTCCAGTTCGCTGTGCTCGGTCTTCAGTTTCTGTTCCGATCTGCGCAACTCGTCTGCTTCATCATTCAGCTGAGCAAGGCGGGCATCCAGGTCTTCCTTGGATTCTAGCTCCTCTCCGCGTTCCAGTTGATCAAGGTCCTCTTTAATTGCTGAGATGGCCTCTTCGACCTGAGCAATCTGATCAGCCAGACTGTCTCGACGGGAGCGGGTAGATGCAAGAGCTTCCCGGGCCTGGTTCCAGGCTTCCAGAATGTCTCCTTGTTCCGCCTGAAGTCGTTCTTTCTGTTCTTCTCTGTTTTCTTTTTCATCCGAGAGCTGATCCATTTCAGCTTTTAGACGGACCAGTGTCTCATCTGCTTCTGTTCGCTTAGACTGAACGTCCTTAAGTTGCTCGGACAAGGTGCTTTCTTCTGAGCTTGCTTCATTGACTTCAAAGAGCAGGCCTTTTTTCTCGCGCTCGAGACGTCTGACGGTCTCAGTCAGCTGAGACACTTCGTATTCCAGCTGCTTTTCAGCCAGACGCTTGTCTTCGCCCGACGCACGCAAGTCTTCCAGCTGTGCTGAAAGCTGGGTTCTCTGCTCCTGTTCTGTGCGGTTTTCTTCCTGTCTGAGTGACAAGGTTTTTTCCAGTTCGTCGATCTGAATGCGCAGCGCCTTCTCTTCTTTCTTCTGAGAAAAGAGGTGAGCGTTGGAGGAGCGCTTGCCGCCCCCACCAGTCATGGATCCACCGGCATTCATCACGTCGCCTTCCAGACTCACGACACGGACACTGTACTGGACCGCTTTAGCGATCGCATTAGCCGACTGAAGGTCTTTGGCCACGATAGTCGATCCTAACAGGTTCTTCATCACAGAAGATACCTTATCGTCGTAATGGATCAGCTCACTGGCGATTCCGATGTAGCCGTCCGTGTTGCCGGCACGTGAAATGTGATGTCCGGCAACCGAACGCGGTTTAATCGTTGTTAACGGCAGGAAAGTCGCGCGTCCGGCACGCTTCTGTTTCAGGTGCTGGATCGCATCTCTACCTGCTTTTTCGTCTTCGACAATAACGAACTGACTGGCTGCACCTAAAACGACATCGATCGCTTCCGTGTAGTCAGTCGGTACATCCATCATGTCTGCGACAGTTCCGACGATGCCATCCAGCTGATTTTTGGCTGTCATAACGGCTTTAACCCCGGCAAAGTAACCAGCGTAGTTTTCCTGCATTTCAGCCAGACTCTGCTGCTTGGCCTGAGCCCGGTGCAGCTGCTGCTGGAGCTGACTGATGCGGGAGGCTTTCTGTCCATAAGATGATTCAATATCATCCAGACGTGTTTTAGTCTCTTTAAACGAGCGAAGCAGATCGTCCAAGTCTGTCTTCAGTGCTTTTAGTTCTGCTTCCTTCTCTTTAAGTGACGCTTCGGTTTCAGCTAGTTTCTCCGTCACGTCTCTGACCGCTTTATTCTGCTTTTCTGACGACAGTGATGTCTGGTTCAGCTGTCTGGTTAGGTAAGTTTCTTCATTCTTTAATGACGTCTGTTCCTGCATCGCCTCGATATAATCGGCACGCAGGGCTTCCATCGCTTCTTCCTTGTTTCCAAGGAGGCGATTCAGCTGGTCTTCTTTCTGCGTGTAGTCCGTCTTCAACTGGCTGACCTGTTCAGACTGATCCACATAAACCTGCTTGACTTCGGCCATCTGGTGTTTTAGTTCCGACAGCTGACGTTCTTCACGTTCTAACAGTCCCTGTTTCTCGCTCAGGAAGGCATCCTGATGCTTTTCCTGTTCTTCAACCAGTCTTAAACTGGCTTCTGTCCGCTCGATCTGCTTGATGGACTCGATATGCTGGTCATGAATGGCGTCCCGTCTGGTTTCGACCTCATGGAGCGCTTGTTTCTTCTCTTTAATGACCTGAGTATTCGAATCGATCTCCTGAGTCAGCTGCAGAACATGCTTGGAAAATTGTTCGGCTTGTTCCTTACTGCTTTTCTGATCCTGAACATACTCGTCGATCTTCATGACCGACAGAGCAATATCCAGATCCGTCAGTTCTTCCTTCTGTTTCACGAAGCTTTCCGCAATATCTTTCTGCTCTTTAAGCGGTTCTAGCTGAGCCGTCAGTTCATACAAAATATCCTGAACCCGGTCCAGATTGTCCTGTGTCTCAAACAGCTTGCGTTCAGCCTTTAGTTTTTGAGTCTTGTACTTAAAGACACCGGCCGCTTCTTCAAAGATTGCCCGGCGGTCTTCGGCCTTGCTGTTGAAGATGGCTTCGACTTGCCCCTGAGAGATGATGGAAAAAGACTCTTTTCCTAAACCGGAATCCATGAACAGATCCACGATATCTTTCAGACGGCAGTTTTCCTTGTTGATGAGGTAGTCGCTGTCTCCGTTACGGTTGATTCGGCGGGTTACACTGACCTCTTCGAATTCCACAGGAAGAAAGCCATCCTGATTGTCTAAAACCAGGGTGACTTCCGCAATGTTTATTGACTTTCTCAGATCCGTACCGGAAAAAATCACGTCATGCATCCGGCCGCCGCGTAAGGTCTTGGCTGACTGTTCACCCATGACCCAGCGGATCGCTTCGATGATGTTTGACTTTCCGCTTCCGTTCGGACCGACTACCGCCGTGATCCCTTCCGTAAAGTCCAGAACCGTCTTGTCGGCAAAAGACTTGAACCCTTTAATTTCTAATCGTTTTAATTGCACGTGATCGTCTCTCCTTCATAGTATTCGACTGACGCATGAACACTACGACTCATTCGATTCTTCCAGCATATCAAGCGCCACTTTCGCTGCGGCCTGTTCTGCTGCTTTCTTGGAGCGTCCCACACCTTTTCCAAACAGATCGCCTTCGACATTGACTTCAACGACGAATTCTTTCTGATGGTCGGGACCTCTCTTGTCCACTACTGTGTACTCGATCGTCACTACACCATTACGCTGCAGCAACTCCTGTAAAGCCGTCTTGTGATCCATCCCATGAGAGAAAGCACCGGAATCAATTTTCGGAAATAAAATGGCTTTTAAAATGTCTTTTACGACATCCATCCCCTGATCCACAAATACCGCACCAATGAATGCTTCAAACACATCACATAAAAGTGACGGGCGTGTCCGGCCGTTCATCTGTTCTTCCCCTTTGCCCAGACGTACAAACTGATGAAGATTGTACTCCTTGGCCAGTTTAGCCAGACTCTCCGCTCGTACGATCGACGCACGCATGCGAGTCAGCTGCCCCTCAGGATGATTCGGGTATTTATGGTAAAGATATTCCGACACGGTCACTTCAAGTACCGCATCGCCTAAAAATTCAAGCCGTTCCAAATTTCTGATCTGTTCGTCACGATGATCATTCGCATAGGATGAATGGGTAAACGCCTCGATCAAAACTGACCGGTCATTGAACGTCACACCAAACTGATCGTAAACATGCTGAACCAACTTTTTCATAAACTTTTTCACCTCACTTAACCAATACTTCTTTAGTATACTTGATTTTATGCGAAAAATAAACACACGGTCGCATCAAGCTAGGGATTTTCTGAAATTCAGTATTCAGATTTTTCAATCTAGAGTAAGCATCATTGGCGATCAGTATAAGCGAAAGATGACCTTCAAGGGATAAGTATTGTCTCCTTGAAGGTCATCTGCAATTTAAAACGGCAACTCTAAATCTTCATCATCTTCATCACTGCTCAACTCATTTTCTTCCAGCAGTCCTTGTTCTCTGGCTTCTTCCATTGTTATGCTGTAATGAGCCCCTCCACTGGTATGACTTGCGATGAAGAAGTAGCTATCGCTATAAACAAAATCGTCAAAATTTTCCTCTTCAGATTTCTTCATATCGTCCCTCGCTTCGTTAATTTGAAACTATTGTATCATGAGTTGAATGGAATAAAATAGGTTTAGAAGATGAATAATAATCTAGCACTTAAAAACCAATAAAATATTTTGAGGATATTTTTTCATCATACCGTAAATATTCTCGAGTTATTTTATAAACTATTCCATAGAGAAGTGATGGTAATATTTATTTGATTCCAGGAAATTTCATCAGCATAATTGTATTTCTTTTGATACCTTGTCCAGTGATTTAATAATTCGCTGCTTTGAAAAATTTCTAAAAGAATTTCTTTGCCTTCTAAAAGTACATGGGTTGTACCTCTATGTTCTGCTGTTTCATTGAGTGCATCAGCTAATGATTCTCTATCTAACTGGTCCCCATGAACATTTAGTAGAATGTAAATGTCGTAGTAATCCCTCATGCGTGTATTTGCAGTTGATCTTGTGATGATGGTCTCTAATTTTTCGGCTATAACTGTTTCTAGATTATATGAAAGAACATTTATATTTCTATCCTCCAGCAATAACTCGTACTTATAGGAAATTTCTTTGGGGGTGATTTTATCCCCTGTAGTTATATCTACTTTTATGGGGACTTTTGTATTTTCTAAAAGCGCATTAAGCGATATCCTGAATCCGTCATACTCATCGTCGGCTCTTGTTTGTTCTATTTTGCTTACTTCCATATAGACCCCGTCACCCACATACACAGCCAGTATAGTTTTGAGTGCAGCCTCTATAGATTCTAAATTAACAGGGAAATGCTTTGCTGTAACATCCATATCGATGGTAGATCGCTTGTTCTCACCTACCATCGCCATTACCAACATCCCACCTTTCAATATAAATTTATTCTTGTATTCAGATAAGGAAATTCTTTCAAGGAGTCTTCCCAGCATATAGTTTCTTAGGAGGACCTGTGCATTCACATTATCTTCTTTTGCCCTATTTCTAATTAAGTCTTTGACTTGTCTTAAACTTTTCATAGCAACATCTGCAAATATTCCCTTAGAATACTTTCTATATTTAATTTCTTTGCGTATCTTAATAAGAGAGGGATGTTTTTATCTTTCAGACTAAGATATCTTTTTATAGATTCAGTCAAGATAGCAGGATCCATGTTCTTTCGATTTCTAATAATATCGCAAATCGTTCGTTCTTTATTGTAAGCTTTAATATCTCTACCAAACATTGTCTTCATGTCTATAGCACCAAGTTGATGAAGTGATTTTTTTACGGTGTGAATGACAAGACCGTCTTCTTTGAGATGAGTCGCATTATATCCAGTTGGGACGGTCACAGTTAGTTCAAGAGGATCTCTGTCGGTAAGATCATGCAGATATAATGCTGTTTCATGAGAGAAAATCACTCTTTGGTTTTTCGCTTGGATACGGTACATCTCGTCATCAAATGTAGCTGGACTCAAATATACGCCTTGAGCTACTCGTTCCAGTTTATCTTCTTTAGTGAAAATAGTGAGATACTGTCTAGGGATCCCTGCATTAACGACATCTTTAGTCAAGACTAACCCGTCACTATCATTTAATAAGTCTTCTAACATCTCTCGATAATCCATTCTTCTCACGCTCCTTTTACATTCTCGCTATAATTATACTTAATATTAGCGTAAATGTAAAAAATGAGATTCTAAGTATTCAGCTAGATTTTATACTCGTACCTTAGAGTACTATGTTTCGATCACTAATGGTAAAATTTACTTTGCTATGGCTAATTAGTAACCTATCACTTCTTTTGATACAACACTGATCAGTTCTTTATCGATATCTTCTGTATTTTTTACATAAGCTATATTAAGCTTTGGGTTAAATAGTCCTATGGTTTCAAGTTTTTCAAAGTGTTCTTTGTGTATGGATCTCAACCCCATAAGGTAATACACGAGTATTTGTAACGTGTGTTTTGAAGAAATAGAATTTTTCGAAACTTTTAAGTCCCATAACGTCTTTGAAGTCAAGAAATCTGCATCTCCTGTAGTAATTTTCGAAGAATAACCCTCTTCAAAAGTAAAGATTCTTAAGATGATTGGTCCGTTGTCTTTGAAGAAATTGACTGTTCTATTAACCATGATTTTAATGTCCTCGATCGATTCATCGCTAGGCATAATATTTTCTACGGGTTTATAAGTAGCAGGACCCGCTCTAAATACCGTATCAAAACCGACTAATTTGCATGCATTGACTATTGAACGGCTGTCAAGGCCGTTGATGTTCTCTAGTAATTCTATAGCTTGAGTATGCTTTTTTATGAACTGGGCACCTCTAAGATTAATGTAGAATACATCTTTCTTGTTGTTTCTTAGCATTAACCGTGTAAGATAATCCACTGCCAAGCCAGTAATAACAGGTGACAAAAACTCATCTTTTGTATTATTTAATTCAAAATCATCCTCATATTTAAACTTATCCATTTGCTTCACTGGCAAATAGCCACCATATGGCTGCTTAACTTTTCTTGTTCTACTTGTAACTGATACCATTTGACACCTCCGTATTTGTCTATTTAATAATCAACTAAACACTGTAGATAATTATTTTTTTCTTAAATAAATCTCAATGTTATTAAATAAGAAAGTAATCGTCAATTTCCATTTTGTTATGAAGTATTTTATCATCGGCCACTCCGACTTTCCTTGCTAAATCGATTGATCCGTTAAGTTTTAAGTCTATATTAATATTTAATCTGAAGGAGTATACTTGCAGCTCTCCCAACTCAATATATTTATTTATTTGCTGTTCATAAATTTCTCTATGAGTTTTGTCTAGCTTCTCTATATGTGTGTTCAACTTCATTTGGTAATCATCTAAGAGTTGCCGTTCTTTTTTGTTTAGTACTTTTTTCCCTAGTCCTTGTATTGTAGATAGAGTGATTGAACCAATTACGGCGCCAATGACTGGAACTGGTATCACAGCTTGACCAATTGCAGCTCCAATTGCAGCGCCAGTAGAATCAGTGGCATTTAGTACAAGCAAGTCAATAAAATCATCATCGTCAATCTTTCCGGTTCGGTACTGTATAACGGCCCTAAACAAGCCATACGTTCCCGAGGTAATTGCACCGGCACTCGGAGCAGAGAGGTGAAGTACATTAGTCAAGCCATATATGGAGTAACCTGTAATACCGCCCTTAAGCGAACCTTCACCTACTTTTAGACCAGCTTCTTTCCAGTCTTCTGACTCGAATTCCCAAACTTTTTTTCCTTCCTTATGTCTATTGTAGATAAAGACGGATAGATTAAGTCCCCCTTGGAACGCTGCACCCGTCGCTGCTACTTTATGAGCTTCTGAGAAACTAGGAGCAGCTTTCTTTTGAGCAGCTACCTGTTCTTTCTTAGAGTTGCTCGAGATTTCTTCTTGATCATGTTCTGAATCACGGAGTATACTCTCTTTACTGCTATTTAGGGTTTCTTGTATGTTTTCTTTTTGAACTTCATCATATTTCAATTCTGACGCGTGAATCCATTTATTGTATGGTTCGTTCCGACGTATACTTTCGTCTTCTATCAGAGATCTTATTTTATCTATTTGATTCGGTAATAATTTTTCATTATTAAACACTATATCGGTATCACCGCGCATAATCTTATTGAATAGTTCGGCCTGATCACTCGGATACATCATGGACATGTCACTATAATTACTCGCTAGTTTTAACCCTTCTGTGGGGTTTCTATAAAACTTCATTTGTATATCATTTGAACCTATTTTCAAATCCGCAGGACCATTATTATTAATGACTGAAACAGTTTCTTGCATACCTGTATATGCATTTCTGGCGTTTCTTATGCCTTCTTCAGCAAATTCAGCTATAAACCCATTTACTCCAAATGGTCCTCCACGTTGACTGTCTATTAATTTTTCTATATTACTTGTAGAACGTTCAATATGACTAAGTGCATCAAACTTTCGACTATCCAGTTCAGCCAGTTTTTTTGTTTCTGCCTGTAGAATGGTATTTATGCTACTCATTAGTTCTGACAATCTTATAGAGTTAAGGTAATCTACATATGCTGCTATTCCTTGATCCGTATGTTTATATGTGTCTACATGACTAATCATCTAGTTTCACTTCTTTATTTATTAATTCTGCCAATGTCAAAGTCGAATTAACTAAGATTCCTGCTTGTATCTTCTCGTTGTCACTCAACATGTTATAATCATCTTTTTTTAATTGCTTATTTAAATCGTAAACACCTTTCATCTGTCTGTGAGTGATATTTATTAAAGCTTTGATTTCAGCATTCATATTATTAAATTTACGTATGGCCTGTTCAACATTTAATCGTTCTTCTGAAGCTGCTTTTGCTGTTTTTTCATTTTTATGACTGGCATATAATCCCGTTCCAACTGAAGCAGTCAACATGGTCCCGGCGATCCCCCAACCGATTGGTCCGGCAAGTCCTAGAAGTACACTTCCAGCTGACATGCCTCCTCCGCCAGCAGCTAAAGCTCCCCCGCCAAGCCACGCAAGTGCAGCATTGTGAGCAGCTGCTCCAGTAAGAGCTGAAATAGCTGTTCCAGTGGAGGCAGTACCGAACGTTGTCGCAATCCCCATAGCAGCTGTCGGTCCCATTGTTGCAACGGCAACTCCTAGGGCACTCAAGGAAGCTCCAGCGCCTGTACCACCTGCAGCCTTCTTTGCTTCTTTTTCGGCTTTTATAATCTCAGCTTTTTTATCATTAAACGTTTTTATTTCAAGCTTTGTTTTTTTTAGACTTACTTCAAATTCTTTAGGAGTGTTTGCTAAAGTATTTATTTTATTTTCAACTTTTGATACTAAAAACATGGCAAGATCTCTTTTTGCGTAGAGTTTTTCACTGTAGGTATTCAATTTATCTGCTGTTTTCTCGTATCTTTCAACAGTTTCATTATATTGTTCTATGGCTTGTTTTCTCAGGTATGATTTAAACATTCTGTTACCTACTTTCTCATGTATCATATATTTTTTTATAGACTCTCTATCTTGTTTTATGGTGACGAGAGAGTTTTGTCTTCAAAATTATCTAAATTGATATATTAAAATAAATATCTCCTAAAACAGTATATTTTATTTTATTCAATCAGGAACTAGCGCTTAATATGAAATCGCTTTCTAAAAGCATTGAGTAAATAGGCGTAAGATACTGTGATATACTAGTATAACTTACACCTATTGTTGTGGTAATAGTATCTTAATACTATTTAGACTGATTCTCCATCAATAAAGTAATCAGCATCTAAGCTTTTAACTCAAGTTTTGCAGTTAAAAAATAGCCTTTGACCCTTGGTGTCATTGACTTGGTACCGATTATTATGCCGCTTTTGATATTTGATTCAGCTGATTTTCTTTTAAAAATGGCTTGAAGAGTTCCGGTAAACTATCAAAGATAGTATCTAACAAGTCTTGAACATGTTGTTCAGATAGTACTAACTCGTTCATTAATGTCTCTTTCAGACAGGCCATTACGAGAAACAGCGATTGCGCGAATCGAATGTTCTCCATTTCATCACAGCACAAATAAAACAGCTCACCGATGGTGCGCGGATCCTTCTCTTCACGGGATA
>NZ_FNFK01000042.1:0-259 GCF_900101165.1 Alkalibacterium thalassium
CCAACTCAGTTGCCGAGGGACAGTCGAGTGGTCGGAAAGACTCTGTGAGCGTCCAACTCAGTTGTTGAAGGAAAGTCGAGTGGGCCGAAAGACCCCGTGAGCGCCCAACTCAGGTGCCGAGGGACAGTCGAGTGGTCAGAAAGACTCCGTGAGCGTCCAACTCAGTTGTTGAAGAAAAGTCGAGTGGGCCGAAAGACTTCGTGAGCGCCCAACTCAGTTGTTGAAGGAATGTCGAGTGGTCAGAAAGATTCTGTGAGCG
>NZ_FNFK01000042.1:469-17282 GCF_900101165.1 Alkalibacterium thalassium
AGTCGAGTGGGCCGAAAGATTCTGTGAGCGCCCAACTCAGTTGCCGAGGGACAGTCGAGTGGTCAGAAAGACTTCGTGAGCGCCCAACTCAGTTGTTGAAGGAATGTCGAGTGGTCAGAAAGATTCTGTGAGCGCCCAACTCAGGTGCCGAGGGACATTGGAGTGGTCAGAAAGACCCCGTGAGCGCCCAACTCAGTTGTTGAAGGACAGTCGAGTGGGCGGAAAGACCCCGGGAGCGTCCAACTCAGGTGTTTAAGGACAGCCGAGTGGTCGGAAAGATTCCGTGAGCGTCCAACTCAGTTGCCGAGGGACAGTCGAGTGGTCAGAAAGATTTCGTGAGCGCCCAACTCAGGTGTCGAAGGATAGTCGAGTGGTCAGAAAGACTCCGTGAGCGTCCAACTTAGTTGATGGTCAAGAGATATTCAAGACAAATAAACTTTCCGTTTGATCCGCTAACTGAGTGATACCTTACTACGCGGCGGAGCAAAAGGATTAGTCATTAACCGGTTATTCGGCGGCTTCCGACGACTGTCGGAAGGCTTCATCATTGAAAAAGAGCAGTTGAGCACTGGATTTAATTATCCGCTCAACTGCTTTTGATTTATTCCGACTCTTTTGAGTGTTCACTTTTTCTCGTCTTCACGACCATTCGTTCCTGAGCAGTTGCGATCCGTTCAAGTGATCTAGTTATGCTCCTGATAAGAATCAATAAGTAAATTACAGCAAAATTAAAACCGCTCATCCAGGAACAGGGTCTCGGATGCGATGCGCTTGGACTGGTTCTTGTCGTAATTTGAAACGAATAGACAGCCGTACAAGGTGTTCAGCACATAATCGATCGCCGTCTGTGATGAGAAAGTCGACAGCTTGACTGACTGGCTTTCACTTTTAGCCACTGGAAGAATCAAGTCCCCGAGTGATGCGATATGTGAAGACGGACTACCCGTTATCACAATAATCGTCGCTCCGTTCTGCTTGAGCAGCTGGGTGATGTAGTAGTTATTCTTACTTTCCCCACTATAGGAAATGACAATGGCGCAGTCACCTTGTCTGAAATTTGTTGCGAGGTGGCGGTTTTCTCCAGGCAAAGCGGTCATGTGAACAGACCGGTCGATTTTCATCAGCTTATTCTGAAAATTCAAGGCAGGCAGATAGGTATCACCGTACGCAAATACCCCGATTTTATCAGCCTGAAGCAGAAGTTCCACAGCCCGTTCAAGCTTATCAGGTGACAGCAGCTGACTCGTCTGATTAAGAGAGTCAGTGAACAGCTCGAGGATTTTCTTCTGAATCTCTCCGTATGAGTCGTCATCGGTAAAAGGAAAATCAGGGTCCACATTCGATATGGCATTGTATTCCTTCTGCAGTTCGGCGGACCACTTGATCTTGAAATCCTTGAACCCTTTTAGACCGATTTTCCGGCAGAGTCTGACCACAGTTGAAGGTGAGGTATAAGTCAGTTCCGAAAGAGCCTGAATCGATAAATTAAGGACTTCTTCCTTGTTGGTAATTATGTACTGAGCAACTGCTTTTTCTGATGCATTGAACTGTTCGTTATGTTTCAAATCTGTTAATAATGACATGCGATCCACCTCCTTAAGTTAAGTGTACATAAAAGACAGCACTCTAATCAGTTTTTGGGTAATTTATTTCAGCAAACAAGGATATCAGACCGACTTTTCTGAAAAAACTGCCTACTTAACTAAGTCAATTTACAGAAGGAGGCCAACGTGATTAAATAGTAAGTGAGATGACAATACATTAGGAGGAAGCATATGTTAACTATTGCCTACATCGGAAACGGGAA
Source organism: Alkalibacterium thalassium (assembly GCF_900101165.1). GTDB lineage: Bacteria > Bacillota > Bacilli > Lactobacillales > Carnobacteriaceae_A > Alkalibacterium > Alkalibacterium indicireducens. Next base: position 2,277 of record NZ_FNFK01000042.1, read on the forward strand.
GAGTGCGAACCGCTATCATATCCCTTTTTCAAGTCTGGTCGACACGATTAAGATAAAGAAAATTCTCTCGAGAAGGGATACGTCTGACTGGGACGCTGTCGAAGGGGTGACTTACGTTAAGGAAAGCGAAGAGATATGGAATGATCCGGATATCGACCTCGTGGTTCTGTCTACCCCGCCGCATACCCATTATCCACTGGCTAAAGAGGCGCTGGAAAATGGGAAGAACGTACTGGTCGAGAAACCTTTTGCGGAAACATCTGACCAGGCTAAGGAGCTGTTTGCTCTGGCAGAAGAGAAAGGCTTGTTTATCCAGTGCTATCAGAACCGCCGTTTCGACTCGGATTTTCTGACTGTCCAGAAAGTAATCGAAAGCGGAAAAATTGGAGATGTTCTGGAAGTGGAGATGCATTTCGATTATTTCCGTCCTGAAGTGCCTGAGCAGACTGACCACTTCGATCCCATGGAAAGTTTCCTGTATACCCATGCCTGCCATACCGTCGATCAGGTTCTGTCTTACTTTGGCAATCCTCAGGATATTCAATATGATGTCCGTCAGCTTCTGGGAGATGGACGAATGAACGACTATTTCGACCTGGATTTCTTTTATGAAAACAACCTTAAAGTATCCGTCAAGTCGAGCTACTTCCGTCTGAAAGAACGCCCAAGTTTCGTGGTCTATGGCACAAAAGGAACATTCATCAAGGAATCAAAAGACCGTCAGGAAGAACATCTGAAGCTGTTTTATATGCCGACCAACGAGGACTTTGGCCTGGATCTGCCGGAACATTATGGGACGCTGTATTATATGTCCGAAGATGGGCAGTATCACGAGGAAAAAGTCGTCTCGGAAAAAGGGAGCTACAGTTATTTCTACGAAGCGCTCTACGAGACACTCGTAAATGGAGTAGAGAAGCTGGTTAAGGATCATGAAACCATTCGTCAGATTGAGATTCTTGAAGAAGGCATCAGACAGATGAAAAAGTAGTCTGAAAGGAAGTTATTCTCTGTTCTTATGATTCTGATACAGAAAGTACGAACCAGCAAGGATAAAAAATAAGAAAAAAGAATGGGCAGTGGAGAAGAAGGCTCGAGAAAATAATTGATACCAAGTCCGATACAAATGAGAAGCAATAAGACAACCGGCTGTTTTTTTATAGAAGATAAATCCTCCAATGAATATTTCCCGGTCACTCTTCCCCAGACTTCGTTACGTTGGGCTGTTGGAAGAGTGACCGGGCCATTAAAAACAGCGACTATGAAGTCGGAATTTGTCTGATAACTTTTATCTGCTATCCAATGTGTCAGCTTGTTCATCAGCTGAAGTTCTTTTCCTTCTCTGAGCCGTCCTAAATAACATACAGCTGTAAATAAACCTTCCCCGAATCAGCTCTCACAGGAGCTCGCCTTGAGTGGGGCAGGAGGTATAAAGTTTACTTCCGGCATGAAAAAGGTATTAACAGAATCTGAGCGATGTGCTATACTAATGGATGTTCCGGCTAGGTGGTGGAATGGTAGACACGCCAGACTCAGAATCTGGTGAGCGTAACGCTCGTGAGGGTTCAACTCCCTTCCTGGCCATAATTTGATACGACTGGATTTTCAGAAAGACTGACGTGTACCCTCAAGGATAGAAGGTGCGCGCTTTTTTTATGTTTCAATTTTCTTGGAACTCCCTTTCAGTAGACACAAGTAGAACGGACTGCCCTACTGTCCTATTTAGTCTGTGCCAGTTTTCTGATAAAATACAAGTCAAAGACAAGACGTGAAACATACGGAAAGAAGGAGAGGTAAGGCATGAGAATTTTACATACTGCCGACTGGCACATAGGAAAAATCGTCAATGAGTTTTCGATGCTTGAAGATCAGGCAGAGGTTCTGCACCGACTGGTCGATGAGGTCAAGAAACTGGATGTCGATGTCCTGATCATGGCAGGCGATTTGTATGACCGGGCGATTCCTCCCAAAGAAGCGGTCATTCTGGCTACGGAAATTTTCACTCGTCTGATTCGCGAAGCGGGGATACCGGTCCTGGCTATTGCGGGGAACCATGACAGTAATGAACGGCTGGAATACGGTGCGGAGCTGCTTTCGACTAGCCAGCTCTATATTGAAGGCACACTTAAAAAAGATATCCGGAAAGTAACGGTCAAGGGCGCTAATTTCTATCTCCTGCCATTTGCGGACCATGTCGCTGTTCGAAAACTGCTGGGTAATGATGAGATCAAGGATCTTCAGGATGCGACACGCGTTCAGATCGAATCGATTAAAGAGAAGATGAACCCGGATGAGCTGAATATTCTAATTGCCCACGGATATGTAGTGAACGGGGGAAAAGAGTCGGTGGAAGATTCCGATTCCGAACGTCCGTTAAGCATTGGGACGGCAGAATATGTTGATGTTAATTTGTTCGATGCCTTCGACTACGTTGCGCTCGGCCATTTGCATAAAGCTCAGAAGGTCAAATCAGACCGGGTACGGTACAGTGGCTCACCTGTGAAGTATTCTAAATCAGAAGCCAGACATAAGAAACAGCACCTGCTGGTCGATCTGGAGAAAGACACGATCGATGTTCAGACGATTTTGACCAATCCTAAACGGGACCTGCGTGTGATCAGAGGCTTCTTTGACGAGTTGATGCAGGATGAGTCAGAAGATTACATTTTCTTCGAACTGGAAGATAAAGGCTATGTCATGGATGCGATGCATCAGCTGAGACGACGCTACCCTTATGCGATGGGGCTTGAATATTTATCCAAAAAAGACAGGCAGTCCAAAGAAACGACACGTACCCATCAGCTGGCCGACAAGAAGGATGTCCTGGAACTTTTCAGTGATTTTTACGAGAATTTCAAGGACGAACCGCTGGATGACGAGCGAAAACAAGTAGTCAATGGCGTCTGGGAAGACGTTCAGAGAGGTGGAGAGTAGATGCGTCCATTAAAACTCAAAATGAGCGCCTTTGGACCCTACAAAGGCGAAGTCGAGATCGATTTTACGGCGTTCAATCAGTCTGCTCTCTTCTTAGTCAGTGGACCGACGGGGGCAGGGAAAACGACGATTTTCGATGCGATTGCCTATGCCCTGTTTGACAAGCCGTCAAAAGATGGCCGTGAAAAAGATACATATAAATCCGATCATGCGAAAGACACAGACCTCTGTTATGTAGAGCTGGAGTTTGAACTGGGACAGAAGCGGTATTCCGTCAGACGGGAACCGAATCAGATAGGACCAGGAACGCGGACAAAAACTAAGCAGATCGCAGCAAGCGTGGCGTTTCACAATGGAGATCAGGTCACCACTAAAATCAATGAAGCCAACAAAGAAATCGAGGCGCTTCTGGGGCTGACTCATGACCAGTTCAGACAAATCGTCATGCTGCCGCAGGGAGACTTCCGGCGTATGCTTGACTCGAACAGTGCGGACAAGGAGAAGATTTTCCGGAATATTTTCCAGACGGATCAGTTTGAAGCCTTTCAGGAGAAACTCAAAGAAAAGGCTAAAGAGCTGAAACAAGAACGGGACGGCTATGCTCAGGCAGTTAATCTCGCTTTTCAGTCGATCGAGACCAAGGAAAATCAGACTCTTGAAAAAGCCATTGACCAGTTTGACATTCCAGCTGTTCTGGAAGAGACAGCTAAACTTATTGATGCAGATTCGAAACAACTCAAAGAACTTAAAGAGACAATCGGAAGCCTTCAGGAAGAGAAAACAGCTACTGAGCGACTGATTGAATACCTTGAGAAGAAGGCGGCTCTCGATAAAGAAAAAATAGAGCTGGATGAGACTGCAAAAGTAGTGGCGGATTACAAGGAACAGCTGGCTAAAAACGATGAAGCGCAAAAACTTGTTGAGGCTAAAAAGACAGAACAGGATCTGGCCCAGGAGTTAAAAGACGTACAGATAAAACGGAACGACTTGTCTGAAAAGCAGAAGAGTTTGACCGATTCTCTTGCTGAGGCGGAAAAACAGAAGGCCCTGATTCAAGAGGAACTGAGTAAGCTGGATCGTGTCAGAGAAGCGATTCAGACACTGAAAAAAGAGCTGGAACGCATGACCGAAGTGGAGAAGACAGAAGAAGCAATTAGTCAGGCAGAAAAACAGCTCAAAGAAAACCGCTTAAGACAGGCCTCTATTAAAGAAAAGATGGAAGCAGTCAAGCAGGCCGTCCAGTCCCAGCAAGATGAGCTGAAGGAGCTTCAACTCATAAAAAACAGCTTTTCAGATAGCTATGATCGAATCGGCAAGCTGAAAGATAAAAAATCAGAAGCCATGCAGAGACTTGAAAAACTGAAGGAACTGTGCGATTTGAGAAAAGAAGGCGCTGAAGTTAAGCAGGTCTTTTCAAAAGCCAATAAGGACCTCAAGCAGGCAACAGAAAGTCTGGATGAAGCAAAGGCAGCGTATTACAGCAATATCGCCGTAGTTCTGGCAGGAGATCTTGAACAAAACGAACCTTGTCCGGTCTGTGGTGGAACGGATCACCCTAAAAAAGCTCACGCAGCAGTTGATTCAGTATCCAAAGACGACGTCGACCGGCTGGAGAAAGTTAAAGCTGAAGCCGAAGCCCACTATAATCGGATCGGTGTTCATCTGCAGCAGCTTTCTGAAGCCGTCGGTAAGCGGTGCAAGGAACTGGGCATTGAACATACGGACGCGGATGAAGCGTTTGGACAGACGAAGAAAAGCTGTCGTGAACTGACAGACGAACTGAATAAGCTGGAACAAGACCTGAAGCAGAAACAAAAGCGGGTGGAAGCAGAAGGCAAGCTGACTGAAAAACTGGAGGCTCTTCAAAAAGAAGAGCGTGATCTGTCAGAAGTACGCGTTCAGCTGACGTCAGACGAACAGCATATGATTAAGCGGATTGGTGAGCTGAGTGAATTATGCAGCGAACTGAAAGCATCTGTGTCCTATGACTCCGAGAAACAAGTCAAAGAGGCTATAGCAGAAAAAGAAGCGCTGATCAGAAAAACTGAGCAGGCGGCTTCAGATAATCAGTCCCTTGTCCAGGACTTAAGCAGTAAACAGTCGGCTAATAAGCAAGCAATCAAACTGACCGAGGAAAGCATCAATAAGCTGACTGACAAACATTCAGAAGCACGGGCCCACTTTGAACATAGACTTCAAGAAAGTAAGCTGGACGATAGCTTCGAGTCCCTCGTTCTGGAACATGAGACAGCTGACAAGATGCAGCGAGCGATCAGTGATTATGAGAAAGCTAGACACAGCCTGACTGTTCAAATGAAAGAAGTCCAGGCGCATCTGGATAAGGAAGACAAGCTCCTGCCGGTTAAGGCTTACCGTAATCAGTGCGAGTCGATTATTGAAAGGTTGCCGGACCTGGAAGAAAGCCGGGATGACCTGGTCAAAACAGTAAATCAGAATCAGCGGGCGGTCGAAACGATTACCATTCATCAGGGCAAGAGCGATGAACTGGAAAAAGACTACCGGATCTATAGTGAGCTGGCAATGATGGCAGGCGGTACAAGTAATGAAACGGACCGGATCTCATTCGAACGGTATGTCCTCGGGATTTACTTCGACGAAATTCTGATCGCTGCCAACGAACGCTTTAGCGAAATGACGAATAACCGCTATGAGCTGCAGAGAAAGATGGATGCGGCCAAAGGGAATAAACCCAAAGGGCTGGATATGGACGTGTTCGACTACGAAACAGGCAAAGTGAGAGGGGTCAACACGCTTTCCGGTGGAGAATCGTTTAAAGCCTCTCTTGCACTGGCTCTGGGACTCAGCGATGTGATCCAAAGTCAGAGCGGCGGGGTCAGTGTCGACACCCTGTTTATCGATGAAGGATTCGGGACGCTGGATTCCGATTCACTGGACAAAGCTATCGAAACATTGCTCGATTTACAGGAACGCGGCAGACTAGTGGGAATTATTTCTCACGTGGATGAACTCAAAACGCGCATCCCTTCTCATATCATTGTCGAACGGACGACTGCCGGAAGCCAGGTCAGTGTCCAGACAGTATAGTAAAAGTTTAGATCAATCATATAAAATCAACTAAAAGGAGACTTATTCATGACAACATCAGACAAACACATTTTAAATTCTAAACAGGCACCAGCAGCAATCGGACCTTACTCACAGGCGGTCGTATTCGGGAATACCGTTTACGTTTCGGGTCAGCTGCCGATCGATGCGGAAGCAGGAAAAATCACAGCTGAAACAGCCAAGGAACAGACAAGACAATCGTTGAAAAACATTGAGTATATCCTGGCAGAAGAAAACCTGACGCTTTATGATGTCCTGAAAGTCACTGTTCTTCTAAGCGATATTTCCAACTTCCAGGACATGAACGAGGTATACGCAGAATTTTTCAAAGAGCCTTTCCCAGCACGCGTTGCTTATGAAGTAGCCGCACTTCCAGCTGGCGCATTAGTTGAAATCGACGTTATTGCAGGAAAAGCTGACTAATTAGTCGGAGACCTAACTAAACTCAGAAAAGACCCTTTCCAGCAGCTATAGTTGCTTTGGAAAGGGTCTTTACATGTTATTCAAGTAACCAGTTATGTCCGGTCGGAATAGAGACCAGTATTGAAAGTGAGAGGGGTCATCTCATCGTTTAGATTTCTACTGTACTTATATAGAGTAAATAGAAAAATAGGCAAACTTATTATAAATACCAGACTGCTTATATTTAGAGCTGTGGTGAGTTCATCGATCAATTGTTCAGTTACAATAGCCGTTTCTGGTACTTCATCGACAGGTATAAGTAATAGTGAAAAAAGAAGTAAGTTATGTAGTACATGCATGAAAATAGGATAGATGAGTTTCTTAGTTTTTAAATAGACTAGACCATAAATCAACCCTCCAATGAGTTGAGGCACAATTAATGAATCGAAGTGTATGAGTCCAAACACTAGCGAACTCAGCACAAGGGCACGGATATTGCTGCTTCTCTCAGCCCACTTATTCAAGATGATTCCTCTAAAAATAATTTCTTCTATAACTGGAGCAAAGAGGACGGCACCGATCATGGATCTGGGGCTTAATGTAGGTGAACTTGATGTATCATTCATAAGCGCTTCTACTTGGGCTAGAAACGTAGGCTGGAGCAAAATGAGACGTAGAATAAGCCCTGCGAACGAAAAGTAAATAAGCAGTCGACCTATTGATAGGCAGCTGTAAAGACAGTCAGTTTTCTTTTCATGGATAAATCTCCAGTAATTGAACGGACAGAGACATCTGCTTTTTTCAGTTCTCTAATTACAAAGAGAGATATCGATAAAGTAATACCGAATTCCAGAACTAAGCTCAATACTCCTTGAGGGATAGAGTGAGAAAACAGATAGATCGCTACGCCACTAAGTACGATCAGAAATCCAAAAAATATAGCTAGCTTTACTAATGAGAACCTATGTAGAGACTGGGTCAAATGGATCGCTCCTTTAAATTAGTGTGGTTATGTAATATATAATTTTTTATTAGGTGTATTATACCGAAAAGAAGGTACAGTCACAATGACATGATACAAAAACCGATTTGTATTTACCGGACATTTATATTATATTAGTCTGAAAAAGACGAACAGTAGAGGATGAAACGGATGAGTGAGCAGTACAATGAAAAAATTGATTCAATCATTAAAGAGTTGAGACCGGAACTTCAGGAGCTGAGCGAGTATATCTATGCTAATCCTGAACTGGGTCACGAAGAGTTTCTGTCATCAAAGGCTCATGTGGAATTGCTTGAAAAACATGGATTTGATGTTGAATACCCTTATCTGGGAATCGGTACAGCGTTCAGAGCAGTTTATAAAGGAGGAAAAGAAGGACCGACCCTTGCCTACTTGTCTGAATATGATGCACTTCCTGGTATCGGGCATGGATGTGGGCATAACCTACTCGGGGCGACAGATACTGGGGCGGGCCTAGCCTTATCCAAACTGGTTGATGAGGTAGGTGGGACAGTGGTTGTCCTGGGGACCCCGGCAGAGGAAACGAACGGAGATAAAGTGACCATGGCAGATGCGGGAACCTTTGACGATGTAGATGTTGCATTCTGTACTCACCCATCTGACAGTTATCAGGCCAGTGGCACGTCCATGGCCATGGAAGCCATTGAGTTCAGATTCTATGGACAGACCGCTCATGCAGCTGCCTCACCTTTCGAGGGCAAAAATGCCCTTGATGCTTGCATCAACTTCTTCAATAATGTCAGTTCACTTCGCCAGCAGATTCACCCGAGCGCACGCGTTCATGGTGTCATCAAAGAAGGGGGAGAGGCAGCGAACGTGATTCCGGACTATACGAGAGCCGAATTTTACGTCAGATCAATGGATATGCCTTACTTGAATGAGCTACGTGAAAAAGTCATTCGCTGTGCAGAAGCCGGTGCACTGGCTGCGGACTGCCGAATGGAATGGGGTCACTATGAAGCAGCCTACAAGAATATGATCACAAATGAGACGCTGTCTTCCTTGTACAATGAAAAGATGGCAGGGCTTGGCATTCAAATGATTACTGAAGAACGGGATTCTATGGGATCAATGGATATGGGGAATGTCAGTCAGGTCGTTCCTGCGATCAATCCATATTTTGAAATTACTAACGGCAAATCCGTTTCAGCACACACGACCGAATTTAGAGACTGCACGCTGACTGAAGAAGCGTATCAGGGAATGGAAAAGACCATTGCGGGACTGACACATACCGCTATGGCACTCATTACAGACTCTGACATGCTGCAGCGCGTGAAGGATGAATTTGAAGCAAACGTAGACTAAATTGCAGGACCGACCAATGCTTAAGACTGCCCCTACATCTCATGTTCAGAAATCAAATCTGAATATGGGCTGATGATAAGAGTCGAGGCATTGGGCGGTCTTTTTTTGCTTAAAACTAAACGTTTAATTCGATTTAAAAATGGGCACTCAAATGTGACATTAGTTAGAAGAACCATCAGTCACCTTGAAGTCTCTAATCATCTGAACTAGAATAAACAAGTATAGAAGAGTGAATAAAATGAATATATCACTATAAATCATACTAATGAATTTAAATGCAAGTGAATCTGTTTTTATTGCACATTAATCAACATCATTAAATACGAAAAGGAGGGAATCACATGGATAAACGTCTAAAAATCACTGCTGGTATAGCCATGGCAGTGGGAATTATCATTGTGGCAGTCATGACTTTTTCATTCATAGTCAATGTAGTAATGAACGATGCAGCTGCCGATTATGAGCAGCCATCAGATGAGTACGTGACGTTAACTGTAGAAGATGTGAGAGAGTAGCGAGTACAAAAGGAGTATACTCGATGAAACGACAGGATAAAATCATATACATACTTGGCTCACTTTCAGTGGTGATGTTCATGCTTCTATTTCTAGGAGGCATTGCTTTTTTCATGACGAATCGAATTGACTCAGCCAATCAGAATCATGCAAGGCGGGAACAGGAACGTCAGGCGGAATTGATTCAATCCGGACAGATCCAGGAAGTCGCTGCAACAGAACCGGAAGTGACTGATATTATTTGGGAGTCTAGAAGCGAGGGAACTGTCTTCTGGACAGATCAGTCAAATGAGGAACACAGCATTCCTTTTTACATAACATCTGAGGAAGATGTCGATTATTACCCGGACGCAATCCGTGAATACCCGTTAAATGAGTATCAAACTATGTTCGATCAGGCCATTATAAGCGATAGGTAACGAATTGACTGGAACGCAAAACTCCTCCTCCTGAAGCGTACCGCTAACAGAAGGAGAAATAGGTTGATCATGGGTCACGAAGATGATTCTCATGTGAAGCAGTGTAGGTTGTAACGAACTGCCTCAACAGAATCAGACCATAAATAATTGCGACTATAAGTACGATGAGTAAAATTATTGTCAGGACTTGAGTAAGTATATTAGCGTACAAAGTATACGATACAAGCCTGAAGGGATTGAACGATTCAAATTCTTCTGCAGGAGTTGTAGTCATCATTTTATCACCCACTTTCTTTTATTAAATGTAGTGCGTACACGAATATTATATTAAATATAAAAAAATATCAATTTTTGTCATTTAAGAAGAACACATAACTCTAGGAGAATAAAATGTTAAATCAAACGCGTAATGTATTTATAGTGATCTTAATGACCGTTATAGCTGGATTAATGCCTGCTTCTGAGAAATTGATTACGAGAAATGGATCTAGCTCTGAATATGTCCCGGAAGTATATGTAGATCCTGTAGAACCCGGAGACGATATTGATGAGACATTTGTACTGGAAGATTCGCTGAAGGAAATCAGGGAGAAAATTGAAGCGTTTGATGGTGACGGATCAGTTAATTTCAATCTGGAAACAGAAGAGATAACGATTGAAGAGAGAATATCTGGCTCTAGCAGACAAGCTGGTTTTACTTCGACAACAGAAGGAGTAAATAAAGAAACGCCGCCGGCACCATAAAATTTAGACTAAAATTTTACTAAAAAATCTTAGGGAGGCTCTAATGTACATAGTCATCTATTTATTACTGGCACTAACAATCAGTTATTACGGAAAAAGAATAATCAATCTCCTGATAGACATACTTGAAACCCTGGAGAGGATTGAAAAAAATCATAGGAAATAAGTAGTAAAAAGGTATTCAAACAATAGATTGATTGATAAAAGAGCCCATTTCCGCAGTATGGCGCAGAAATAGGCTCTTTTTAATTAGTTTAACTTTGCACAGTCATTCTGACAGCAGTTCTCTCTTCCGCCGGATCAGTTCATTAAATTCCTCATCTTTTTCCTCTGAATACTCTAAAGACAAGGCTCCAAGAACTTCCGCAATTCGATTTTCAATGCGTAACAATTCTTCTTCATCTGTACTTACCTGTTCCTTCTGCTCTTTTGATTCTTCCCATTGATTCAAGTTGCCATCGAAGGCATGAATCTGCTGGTCTTCAATGACCCAGACTTTTGAAGCGACTGCATTGATGAATGACCGGTCATGAGAGACGAACAGGACACTTCCCTCGTAGTCCTGAAGCAGACTTTCCAGTGCCTCGACTGCCTGGATATCCAGAAAATTTGTCGGCTCATCTAAAACGAGCGTATTGTAATTACCAGCAATTAACTTGGCCAGGGAAACCTTTACGCGTTCGCCCCCGCTCAGGACGGAAATGGGTTTGTATACGTCGTCTCCTTTAAAAAGAAGCTGGGCCAGTATGATTCGAATCAGTGTTTCTGACTGGACGGCATCTTGTTTGACATTATCCAGTATGGATAGGGAAGTATCCAGAGTGCTCAAGTTCTGAGAAAAATAACCGATTTTCAGAGAAGGTGAGCGCTGGATCGAGCTGTCTCCATTCAGCAGCATGTTGATCAACGTAGTTTTCCCGCTGCCGTTAGGACCGACGAGAGCGACTTTGTCTCCGCCTTTAATGGATAAGGTCGCTTTATTCCAGAGTGTTTTACCAGGAACTTTACCGACGCAGTCTGTCATCCGGACAATAAATCGACGATTCAATTTATCCATGTCAGGAACTTCGATGCGGATGGCCGCTTGTTCCTTCGGTTTTTCAACTTTTTCGAGCTTATCGATACGTGTGTCCATTGACTTTTGTACTTGATGCAGTTTTTTTGACTTTTTCTGAAAATAAGGAGCAGACCCTTTCAGATTATATTCGGCATCTCCGACTTTCTTTTTGCTTTTCGTTGCGTTCACAGCCTGTTTAACTTTATTATCTCTGGCTTCGATCAGCTGATTGCGCTTGCTGATGTATTTCTCGTATTCTGTCTGCTGATTCTTTAATTCTCTTGCTTTGGCTTCTTTATAGTCCGAATAATTTCCTTTATAGACGGTCAGTTTCTGATCTTCCAGTTCCCATATTGATGTACAGACCTTATCCAGAAATGCCCGGTCATGGGAAACCACAAGAAAGGCTCCGGTAAAACGACGGAAAGACTTCTCCACCCATTCGATATGGGAAATATCCAGGTGAGTCGTGGGTTCATCCGCAAGCAGCAATTTAGGCTGTTTATTCAAGGCTTGAATAATGTAGTCAGCAGTCGTTTCTCCTCCGCTTTTCACAGTGTTTGTTTCTTTTAATTGGGGCAGGAGTTCGATTGAGCCGTGTCGCTCTATACTCCCGGAATCTGCTTCTTCCAGACCTTTGATCAGACGAAACAGAGTGGATTTACCACTCCCGTTTGCTCCGACAAGCCCGATACGGTCGTGTGATTCGATTTGAAGGTGAGCGATGTCGAACAACAGTCGGTCACCATAGCTTTTACTTAAATGATTTAATGATACGATTGGCATATAATCCATTCCTTTTATTTGTGTAGGAAAGTATAAATTTAAGTTATTGTCTAGCTTAACGTGCCAACCTCTCGAGAAAAAGATAAATTCACCCATTGCGCATAATGCTCTTCTGCCGCATACTCTGTCTCTACGCATTAAAATGCTAGAGTCACAGCAATTCGGGGCGAATTTCCACTACTCGCTATCGCTCCGGCGATCTCAAGTATATCTGTAAGAGCTGAAGCTCAAACAGATACTAAGGTATTTTCTTTTCGAGGCTGACGGGCACGTGAAGCTTTTCTGATTTTAAATCTGCTTTGTTATCGATCAATGACGCATGCAAAAAACCTCCCACTCTGGTTTTCAGACAGAATGAGAGGCAGTTAGACACATGTAAATAAAAGACTTGATAAAGCGACGTACAGAAGTCCAGAATTTGTGCCGAATCATAATGCGATCTCATTCCAGTCTAAAAGGCATGACGAATAAGCTTGGATTATCCAACTTATTCTACTGCTTTTCGACGTTTAAAAAATGAGATTAGTTACGCATCGGCTCAAAAAACACTCCTGTCTTTATTATTTAAAAGTAGAATAACGCAGTACACAAGCCTTGTCAAGTGACAACAGAGTTTAAGAAGAAGAGCAAATAATAGAGACAAAAAGTTTAGTCACTAAATTTTATGAAAGTAAATGACTTTTCACACAGCTGTGCTATACTTTTACAAAAGCAGTAAATTTTATTTGGGGAGAGGATCTTAAGTGTCAAAACCTGTCATTGATCATGAAGTATTTGAAGCGATTGAACAAGAGAAAAAGCGTCAGGAAGAGAATATTGAACTTATTGCATCAGAAAACTTTATTTCTCAAGCAGTCATGGATGCACAAGGAAGTGTGCTGACGAATAAATATGCAGAAGGCTATCCGGGCAAACGCTACTATGGCGGATGCGAATTTGTAGATGTGATTGAGAACCTGGCCATCGAACGAGCAAAAGAACTTTTTGGTGCAGAGTATGCCAATGTACAGCCGCACTCTGGTTCTCAAGCTAACATGGCAGTTTTTCAGACTTTCCTGGAACCCGGGGGTACATACATGGGAATGAACTTGAATCACGGTGGTCATTTGACCCACGGTTCTCATGTCAATTTTAGTGGAAAACTTTATAACGTCGTCCCCTATGAAGTAGACAAAGAAACTGAAACAATCGATTTTGACCAGGTCAGACGTCTGGCGCTTGAGCATAAACCTAAAATGATTATTGCTGGATACAGTGCCTATCCTCGAGCAATTGATTTTGCCAAATTCCGTGAGATAGCGGATGAAGTAGGGGCTATTTTGATGGTGGATATGGCTCATATAGCCGGTCTGATCGCGGCAGGAGAACATCCGGATCCTATTCCTTACGCTGATGTTGTGACCAGCACGACGCACAAAACGTTGAGAGGACCTAGAGGCGGACTGATTCTTGCAAAAGAAGAATACGGCAAGAAGCTGAACAGCGCAATCTTCCCAGGTATTCAAGGGGGACCACTTGAGCATGTGATAGCGGGGAAGGCCATTGCATTCAAGGAAGCTCTGGAGCCCAGTTTTATAGACTATAGTAAACAAATTAAAGCAAACGCACGAGCTATGGTAGAAGTATTCGAAGGATCAAAAGGCCGTTTAATTAGTGGGGGAACGGATAATCACCTGCTGCTTATGGAAGTTTCTGACTTCGGACTAAACGGGAAACAGGCAGAGGCATTACTTGATGAAGTAGGCATTACTGTAAACAAAAATTCCATTCCTTTTGATACACTTGGACCATTCAAAACAAGTGGGATTCGGATCGGAACACCAGCTGTGACCACTCGCGGATTCAAGGAAGAAGAATGCAGACGCGTAGCTGAACTGATCGTTGCTGCTTTGAATTCTAAGGACAACGAAGATGAACTAGACAAAATCAGACAGTCAGTTAAGGAACTGACACGTAAGTTTCCACTGTACGGATAATCGGTAAATGAGTATAAAAGCTGACCTCAGGATAAGACTGAAGTCGGCTTTTTGCCTATAGTGAATGAGGTTTTGTTGTCGTGTTAAACATTTTCATAATGACATTCTATTTAGTTTCAACAACTGCTACAATATAGCTAAATAGACATAAAAGGGGAGAGTCTGATGAAGGCACGTAGACAGGGAAATGACATTGTGCTGACCGTCCCATCTATACTTAATATTGAGCCCGGTAAGGAATATGTGGCGATTAAAGGGGAACTGGGAAGTATCACCTATATCCCTAAAGTGAAAAACATCTTTGAAGAAGCGATAGAAAATGGGGAAAGTTTGAGATTCGAGGATGATTACCAGGAAGATACGCACTCAAATGGAAGCGAAGAAGACTGATATAGTGAATACTAAAAATTGCTAGATTACAAGATGAAAAAAACACTCGTTCTTTCGATTAAAAGTCTAAACTGGACCCCATGTCAAGGACAGTTTGATAAAAACCCCTTATAATTTATTATCGCTCCTTCTATGATAACGTCATAGGAGGAGCGATAATACGTTTAAGCCTGGATCAATACTTAGATTTTGGGTGGGGATTATCCAACAAAAAAATGAATAAGAAGGATTTTAATAGCCTAGAAACCCTTGGTTTCTCAATCTTTAGAGACATGCATACAGAACGCGTTTATCCAAACTGGATGTTACGTTATTTTGAAACATTGACTGAAAGCGAACAGAGGGTGTACTTCCACTCCTTTCGCCA
>NZ_FNFK01000020.1 GCF_900101165.1 Alkalibacterium thalassium
GTGGTTATCTCTAGATTAAGGGTCTTCTTTCTTTTTGTCTACTTTAATTTCTTGCCCTACTATTTTACTTTCCGACAACTATTTTACACATAGCTGTTGTGTTTACACTGGGCATGGAGTAAAATTTATCTATTATGTTACATACATTATTGGCTCATTAAGGAAGGAAATGATCTATGCCTATTAGTTTTAAACGATTTTCAGACTGGCCTATTCCCATTAAGATCATCATCAGTTTTGCAGTTGTGATTTTACTGGGATCCGTTGTATTGGCTATGCCATTCAGTCAGCTGGAAAGTTCTCAGGCAACTTATTTTGATCACTTGTTCAGTGCAGTATCTATGGTAGCGGTGACCGGATTGTTCACTGAACCTCTAGCCTATACCTATAATATTTTCGGTCAGTTCGTGGCTCTTTTTCTTATTAAACTGGGAGGACTTGGGCTAATTACAATAGTATCTGCAATCATTCTTCAGTTTGGAAGACGTGTCAGTATCAAAGAAGAAGTAACCTTAAAACAGGCGCTTAATCGCAGCGACATGACAGGATTTAGATTATTTTTAATATCAGTTGTTAAATATACAACTGTTGTAGAACTGACCGGAGCCCTTCTGCTTTCCTTACATTTTATTCCTTTGCTCGGATGGCGAAGAGGCGGATTTACATCCTTATTTCTAGCTGTTTCGGCCTTTAACAACGCTGGTTTTGATAATCTGGGTACTGAAAGTCTTCAAGCATTTGTCGATGTTCCACTCGTCAATATAGTTATTCCTCTGCTGATCATCTTAGGGGGAATCGGTTTTTCAGTATGGTTTGATGTTTCCAGGTATTTCAAGCAATTCCTTTCAGTCCGAAGCTGGATTGATTTCAAGGGCACTTACAGACGCTTGAAGCTTCATACCAGGCTAGTTATTAAGTGGTCTTTCTGGCTGATTGTTTCAGCTATGGTCCTATTCATGTTATCCGAATGGAATAATGCTGGTACTTTAGGTAACCTGAGCTTTTTCGGAAAAATACAAGCAAGTTTCTTTCAAGCAGTGACCTTGCGTACTGCCGGATTTGCTACCCTTGACTACACTCAGTTGCACATATTCACGCTCATATTCTTTACGATCTATATGTTTATTGGTGGATCTCCAGGTGGAACTGCCGGGGGAGCGAAGACATCAACGGTCGCTCTTGTTGTTAAACTGATCAGCTCTGAGATACGCGGGATCGATAATGTGAACTACAAAAAGCGCACCCTTCAAATGGATATTGTTAAACGTGCACTGGTCATAGTTGTTATGTTTGTTCTTCTAAACTTTATTGCCCTGGCTCTCATGACAATCTTTGATGAGCATATTCCACTTCAATACTTGTTCTTCGAATCCGTTTCGGCATTTGGTACTGTCGGTCTTTCGGCAAATCTGACACCTGAACTTTCAAGGTATAGCCAGAGCATCATCATGTTATCAATGTTTGTAGGTCGTCTAGGACCAATCACTATCTTTACTGCCCTAGGCAAGAAAGACAGAAAACAGAAAAATATTACGTACGCAACCGGAAATATCTTAATTGGATAGGAGTTTTATAGAATGATAAAAACAGTAGGTGTCCTGGGACTAGGAGTTTTCGGATCTACTATTGCGAAAGAATTAGGTGAGCAGCACTATGATGTTATCGCCGTAGATAAAGACCTCGTCGATGTCAACAGAGTAGAAGAATACGTAGTACAGGCTGTTCAAGGTAATATTACTGATCTTGAACTTCTCGAAAGCATAGGTCTAAGCAATTGTGATGCCGTAGTCATCGGTACCGGATCGAATTTTGAAGCAAGTGTTCTAGCTGTAATGAACTGTAAAAAATTAGGGATTAAAAAGATTATTGCTAAAGCAAAGAATCGCACGCATATGGAGATTCTTCTTGAAATCGGTGCAGACGAAATCATCCGACCTGAAAAGGAAATTGGCGCTAAAGTCGCTCGTAATATCATGCGCAATAATATTCTGGATGTCATTAATCTGGATGAGGATAATTCAATCATTGAGTTTACTGCTCCAGAAAGATGGATCGGTCGAAGCTTGAAAGATCTGGATCTACGTAAGAAGTATAAAATCAATGTTATAGGCATGAAATCCTCTCCGGACGGTCCATTGTCAATCAATGTTCCACCCGAGCAGAAAATTGAACCTGACAGTTTCATCGTAGCCATCGGTAAGCCTGACACCTTTGAGCACCTGGACTACACAGATCAGCTAAGATAAATAGACAGAAACAGCCTGTATGAAGGAAAGATGTTCATACAGGCTGTTTCTTTATTATTGTAATTAGTTAACTGGTGCCCAGACATTTTCAAGAATATTAGTCTGATCGCGATCCGGTCCGACAGAAAATGTAGAAATACGTACGCCTGTCAGTTCAGACACGCGACGGATGTAGTTCCGTGCATTCTCAGGCAGTTCTTCTAACGTTCTGCATCCAGTGACATCTTCATCCCATCCCGGCAGTTCTTCATAGATCGGCTGACATTCACCCAGCTCTTTAAGACTTGCAGGATAGTGAAGGATCTTCTCTCCATTACGCTCGTATGCTGTACAGATCTTGACAGTTTTCAGTCCTGACAGAACATCGATCGAGTTTAATGAAAGATTGGTGATCCCCGATACGCGTTTTGAATGACGCATGACAACACTGTCAAACCATCCAATACGTCGCGGACGTCCAGTTGTCGTGCCGTATTCATTTCCGACATCTCGGATCTGCTGACCGATCTCATCATGCAGTTCAGTCGGGAACGGGCCGTCTCCGACACGTGATGTATAGGCCTTACATACGCCAACGACTTTTTCGATTTTAGACGGGCCGACACCACTCCCGATTGTCACGCCTCCAGCTACAGGGTTCGAAGACGTAACGAATGGATACGTTCCCTGATCGATATCCAGCATAACTCCTTGTGCACCTTCAAACAGCACTCGTCTGCCGCCATCAAGTGCATCATTAAGGACCACGGATGTATCACAGACATACTGCTTGAACTGCTGTCCGTATGCATAATAGGTTTCAAAAATATCTTCAAAATCAAGGGCTTCTGAACCATAGACATTGGTGAAGAATGAGTTTTTCTCAGCTAGGTTGATTTTCAGACGTTCTCTGAAGATATCCTTGTCCAGCAGATCCGCAATACGGATACCAACTCTGGACGCTTTATCCATGTAGGCAGGACCGATTCCTCTGATTGTTGTTCCGATTTTATCGTCACCTTTGGCATCTTCCTGAAGCTGATCCAGTTTGATGTGATAAGGAAGAATGACGTGTGCGCGGTCGGATACTCTCAAATTATCTGTCGAAATACCTCTGTCATGCAAGTACTTCAATTCTTTAACCAGTGACTTAGGATTGATGACTACACCATTACCGATGACACTGATTTTATCCTGCGCAAAAATACCTGAAGGAATCAGGTGAAGCTTGTATGTGACCCCATCGAACTTAATGGTATGTCCGGCATTGTCTCCTCCCTGATAACGTGCAATGACCTCTGCACTTTCACTCAGGAAATCAGTAATCTTTCCTTTTCCTTCGTCTCCCCATTGTGTCCCTACTACTACGACCGATGTCATTTATCCACCTCTTCTATAATTTTCCAACAAAAAAAGAGAATCCCCCGTTCGTCTATTAAAGTATACAAAGAGACTTTCAGCTCAATTGAATCCTTTTTCAACATAGACGGAGGCATTCTCCTAACATTAATTGATTTAGTTTTAACAACGTTCATTATTTTACCACACATCTGTTAAATGTGAACCCTAAATCGTCAATTAAAGTGTAATTTCGAAATCAAGCTCGTCGTCATCAGCGGTAATCACAGCTGATGACTGATCTAAAGGCTTCTTGACTGGAATCTGAAGAGGGACAGAAAGTACTGTACCCACTAGAATAGCGGAAATGAAAATAGCTAATTTACTGGTCATCGGCATACCGCATACGCCTGATACCCCCGCTGTAGATAGGCCGAAACCCATCATGATCGCCCCACCGATCATATTAGATCCAATGATTCTAAAGGGATATCTGAACGCATAGGGAAGGGTTGATTCTGTGATTCCCACCAAACCTCACAAAATAGAAGTCGGATAAGCCATGATCAGATAAAGCAGCCAGACAAAACTGGTATTAATAAAGTTCTCTTGCTTGAATTGAGAAATAATGGCACTTTGACTTTAGGTAGATACAGGACGAGATAGCCGACGATAAATCCTATAATGATAGCTAGCTTGTCTGAGAGATCATGCAGTCAATGCGATAGTCATACTAGAAAAGACAATGGACGGCAACATGTAGCACAAGCCGGTCATTATTAGTCATAACGATCACCCCACAAATCAAATGTATGATTTATCATAACAATTGTTTTTAAATTTGCGTAAATAATTGTTTCAAAAAAACAGATTCCATTCGGTCTTCTGTTCTAAAGGACCGTTTGAAATCTGTTTGACCTATGATATCTGGTTTTCAGGGTAATAAGACATGGAAGAGAACTTGTTATATTCTTTTATGAACAGCAGCTTGCAGGTTCCCCTGGCTCCCGATCTGTTCTTCTCAAGAATGACTTCAACAACATTATCTTCTGTCTCATCGTCTTCTTCGTCGTCTTCACTTCTATAGTAGTCATCTCTATACAAGAATGCCACGATATCGGCATCCTGCTCAATTGACCCGGATTCTCTCAAATCACTTAAGATTGGACGTTTATCCTGTCTCTGCTCCACACCGCGTGACAGCTGAGACAAGGCAATGACCGGTACTGAGAGTTCTTTGGCCAGTTTTTTCAGCTGACGGGAGATCTCTGATACTTCCTGCTGCCTGCTCTCTTTCCCGCTACCTTCAATCAGCTGCAGGTAGTCAATGACAATAAGGCCAAGATCCCCTTTTTCCTGTTTCAGTCGACGACATTTTGCCCGTATTTCAGCTGTCCTGATTCCAGGGGTATCATCAATATAGATGTTAGCTTTAGATAAGCTACCCATGGCAACGAAGAGTTTCTCGAATTCTTCTTCAGTAAGCTGTCCGGTTCTAAGATTGGAAGCGTTGATCGTTCCTTCAGCACAGAGCATTCGATTGACCAGCTGCTCCGCTCCCATCTCCAGACTGAAGATTGCAACATTTTCATCCGTTTTCGTCCCAATATTCTGAGCTACATTTAAAGCGAAAGCTGTCTTTCCGACACCGGGACGGGCTGCAAGAATGATCAACTCATCCTCATGGAGGCCAGCAGTCATCTGATCAAGCATCTTATACCCGGTAGATATCCCAGTAATGTCATCATCATTCTGAAACAGTTCATCTATATTGTTAATTGTGTCTCTTAAGACTGATTCGATCGAGACGAATCCACTTCGGCTGCGTTTTTCCGATACTTCGAGAATGCTTCTTTCTGCTTCATCAAGAAGATTAGGAACATCATCAGCTTCCTGATACCCCTTCGATGCAATATCAGTTGCTGTCTGGATCAATTTACGCAATATGGAGCGTTCCTCGACGATTTTGGCATAATAGTCCACATTCGCAGCAGTCGGCACCATGCCCGCTATTTCAGCCAAATACGGAGTCCCGCCAACATCCTCAAGCAAGCTCTTCGTTTCTAGACTATTTGCAATAGTCACAACGTCTATTGCTTCATTTTTTTCATTCAAGTCTACCATGACCTGGAAAATAAGCTGATGAGCGCGTCGATAAAAATCAGACGCTTCAACATATTCCATCGCAGGTATTAATGCTTCCGGATCTAATAGTACGGACCCTAAAACAGACTGTTCAGCCTCTATATTCTGTGGAGGTAAGCGATCGCCTATCATTTCCATTCTTCTGGTAGCTCCTTTTCTTAACTTAACTGTTTCTCTATTTTACATCATATTCATAAAATTGTATATAAGGGAACATACGTTTAATATTTAATGTTTCACGTGAAACATTACTGCCAGGTTCCAGATACGTCTTGATTAAAAAAAGATAACCTCAGTCGGGCCATCTTTTAATGGTATCACATGCTTTAGTTTTTTGCTGTTACTCTAACTGTCAACTCAGCAGATACTTTTTTATGAAGTTTAATTTCAACGTGCTGAGTCCCTACAGAACGCATCGGAAGTGACTGATTGATTTTGCGTTTGTCGACCTTTATTCCAAGCTGTTTTTCAAGTTCTTTTGCAATCTGCTTAGTTGTCACTGAACCGAACAGTCGGCCATCATCTGCAGCTTTTTCTTTTATTTCAATCGAGCCGTTTTCAATCGTTTCTTTATCTTTTTCTGCAGCTTCAAGAATTTCCTGTTCTTCTCTTTTCTGAGCTTTCTTCTTCATATTCAGTTCCTGCTTAGCTCCGGAAGTTGCTTCCTTAGCCAGACCTTTCTTCAGCAAAAAGTTATTGGCGTATCCGTCAGATACATTTTTAACTTCACCTTTTTTTCCCGTTCCTTTAACATCTTTTAATAGAATAACTTCCATAGTCAAGTCTCCTTCTCTGTTATTTAATCGAGTTGAGCATTTATAACTTCTTTTAATTCTTCTATTATTTCTGAAACACTTTTTCCGTCAATTTGTGTAGCTGCATTGGACAGATGTCCCCCGCCACCCATTTTTTCCATGATGATCTGTACGTTGATCTTACCTAAGCTTCTTGCACTGATTCCTACCATATCTTCAGAGCGTCTAGTAACGACGAATGCCGCTTCTACTCCTGACATACTCAGCATCGTATCTGCCGTCTGAGCAGAGGTGACAGTTGGGTAAATCGTCTCGTTGTCTCCGCTGGCAATGGCTACTCCATCTCGAACAAACTCAATTGTTTCGATCAACCTGCTTCGCTGCAGGTACTTCTCAGGGTCTTCTTTCAACAGACGCTGAATCATAGTAGAATTTGCTCCTACAGACTGAAGATAACTTGCTGCATCAAACGTTCTGGATCCTGTTCTTAAACTGAAGTTGTTTGTATCAACGACGATTCCGCCCAGCATAGCTGTAGCTTCTATTCGATTGATCGGATCACCGTCTGTTGATACATACTCAAACAATTCAGTGATCAGTTCAGCTGTTGATGAAGCATATGGTTCAATATAGACAAGAAGTGGATTCTCTGTAAATTCTTCTCCTCTTCTGTGATGATCGATAACCATATTCTTCTTAGTTTTCTTAAGCAGGTTCGGTGCAATTGAGAGCACAGGTTTATGATGATCGACCAGTACGACCAGATCATTGGGACCTATCCGCTTCTCGGCATCGGCAGGAGAAATGATGTTCTTCTTCACCTGCTCGTGTTTCTGAATCTCGCTCATCAGTTTGGCTACATCATCACTTAAGTCATCCTGATCTACTACGACGTATACCGTTTTCTTAAGCATCATTGCTATCCTAGCAACGCCCAACGAAGATCCTATAGCGTCTAGGTCGGGATTCTTGTGTCCCATGACGAATATCTGTTCACTATCGTTCATCAGTTTCTGCATGGCCTGACTGATCATGCGCGACCGGACACGGGTCCGTTTTTCCATAGGATTTGTCTTGCCCCCATAGTATCTGGGTTCTTCATCTACAGCTTTCACTATTGCCTGATCTCCACCTCGGCCTAAAGCCAAATCAAGATTACTTTGCGCAAGGTCTGCCAGCTTGTCAAAGGTAGCATCCCCGTAGGAAAGTCCCAAGCTGATTGTTAACGGCAAGTTCCTTTTGGATGTGCGATCTCGGATATTATCAATAATATTGAACTTCTCTTTTTCAAGACGTTCCAGTTCTTTTCTGTTCAGTAAGAGGAAGTAACGATCTGAAGATATCCGCTTATAGAATATTCCGTGCTGCCTGCCCCAGTTTGAGAAATATGTGGTCAGCATGCTGTCGAATCCAGATACGCCTCTGTCATCAAGCCCTTGAGTAATTTCGTCATAGTTATCGAGAAATAACCAGCCGACAACTGGACGGGCATCTTCATACTTTTCCTTAATCGTGGCATATTCAGTAATATCCATAAGATAAATCGCATGGATGTCTTTCTGAACAGTAACCTGGTAGATTTTATTTTCCCATTCAATCAGATTATTGTGGTTCGATGAATCGCTGTAACAGTCGAATAATTCTTCATGGATCTCTTCAAGTGTCTCACCCAGAACATTATCAGTCTTTGCCAACTGTGTCTGCATATAGGGGTTCAACCACTCGACCTGATTCTTTTCATTCAATAAAAGGATTCCAATAGGCATCTTAATCAGAGCTTCCTGCTCACCACGCTTAATTCGGTAAGAAAGATTCTTGATGTATTCATTGAGCTCTTTTATATAGATATTCCCTATACGCCAGAAAACTATTAGAGTAATAACAAAGAGAACCAACATGATTGCTCCAAGCCACAGATACGCGATAAAACTCAGCAGCGTCATAATCAATTGTATGGCAAGGGCAAAAAATATAATCAGACGTAATGACGGGTCTTTCAGAAACTTTGGAAGACTGTCTTCCTTCAATTTATTGTTCATAGTTTCTCCTTTTAGCCCATTTTCCTTTATTCTATCATCTTTCGCCCATCTATTCTATATATGATAAGCATTTGGCGAGAATGTGTTTCACGTGAAACATCTTATGCCAACGAAAAGAATGAGAAAAGAAAGAGCTGCAACAGTTATTACACTGTCACAGCTCGATAATATTAATTTAGTTTAATCTTCAGTAACAAATGGCAACAAGCCCATGATACGAGCACGTTTAATTGCTTTTGTTAATTTACGTTGGTTTTTTGCATAAGTTCCAGTTACACGACGTGGTAAAATTTTACCTCTGTCTGAAATGAAACGTTTAAGCAAGTCCACATCTTTATAATCGATATATTCGATGTGATTCGCTGCAAAGAAATCTACCTTACGGCGTTTTCTTCCGCCTCTGCGTCCAGCCATGTTATAATCCTCCTTTTATCTTGAATCAAAATGGTAAATCGTCATCTGAGATATCGATGGAATCATTGTTACTTTCAAATGGATCCTCATCGAAGTTAGCATAATTGTTCTGATTATTATTTCTTGGAGCCTGATTCTGGTTGTTTTGTTGAGAATAATTACCGCTGTTGTTGTTTGAATAATTTGATGAATTGGAGTATCCACCACCATTTGATGACCCATCATTCTGCGCACGTTTCTCAGTGACAGATTTCGGTTCAAGCATCTGGAAATTCTCACAAACGATCTCTGTTACATAGACTTTTCTTCCTTCGTTGTTCGTATAATTACGAGTCTGGATACGACCAGTCACGCCTACTAACGAACCCTTACGGGTAAAGTTAGAAATTGTTTCTGCTGTCTTTCTCCAGGCAACACAGTTTACAAAGTCCGTCTCGCGTTCTCCTTGAGCATTTGTGAATGGACGCTCTACTGCTACGGAAAAAGTTGCTACTGCAATCCCGCTTCCAGTATAACGTAATTCTGCATCTCTGGTTAATCTTCCCACTAAAACGACATTATTAATCAATCAAAGGTCTCCTTTCATCAAAAGGCAATCATAATTTATTGTTTCACGTGAAACAATTAGTCTTCCAGACGTACGATCATATGACGAAGAATATCGTCATTGATACGAGCTAGGCGCTCAAATTCGTTGATTGCAGCTGCATCATTGGACTGTAGGTTTACCAGACGGTAAGTCCCTTCACGGTATCCTTTGATTTCATATGCAAAACGACGTTTCGCCCAGTCTTTTGATTCAGTAACTTCAGCACCGTTATCTTTAAGAATAGTTTCGAAACGCTCAACTAGAGCTTTCTTTCCATCTTCATCAAGATCAGGACGGATAATATACAATAATTCGTACTTAGCTGTTTGACTCATCTTTGACTGTCACCTCCTTATGGTCTTTGGCCCTTTCATTTGAAAGAGCAAGGAGAGTATTCATTTAAGAGTACTCACTCCGAAATATTATAGCATACAGCGACTTACAAAGCAAGTCCTTATTGAGGTTTAATGTAAGTATCTACTGTATCTACTGCCTTTATCACTCCTAACCTATTTCTCTTTTAAATATAATGAAAAGTTAATCCTATATTGTGATAAATTTAGTAAACTATATCTAAATCGCTTACAAAAAATGCAATGGAGGAATTAAGTTGATAACATTTTTATTGGGTATTACTGTACTTATATTAGGTTATATTTTTTATGGTAAATTTATTGAGAAAAGTTTCGGAATTGAGCACAAGCGTACCACTCCTGCCTTCGAACTCGCAGATGGTAATGACTATGTCGTTATGGGCACAAAGAAAAATGCTCTTATTCAGCTGCTTAACATTGCAGGTACAGGACCTATTTTTGGACCTATTATGGGGGCTTTATACGGTCCGGCAGCATTTTTATGGATCATTTTCGGCAATATATTTGCCGGCGCCGTCCACGATTTCATGCTTGGAATGATCTCACTTCGTAATGAAGGGGCTCACTTACCCGAACTGGCTGGACGGTATCTTGGAAAAATGATGAAGCACGTCGTTAATGCCTTTGCCGCTTTACTTCTTCTCTTAGTCGGAACAGTATTCGTGACATCACCGGCGAACCTTTTAGCTAATCTGACACCTGGATGGATGGGAGCCGGACTTTTAACTCTAGTTATATTTGGTTATTATATTTTATCAACTCTCCTGCCCATTGATAAACTAATCGGAAAAATTTATCCGTTCTTTGGTGCTCTACTTATTATCAGTACCTTTGCGATTTTTATTTCAATACTTGGTAGGGGAGAATCTATTCCCAACTTGACTATGACTACGCTGAGAAATACACACCCTAGTGGGGTGAGTCTATTCCCTGGTATTTTCTTTACGATTTCATGTGGGGCTATGTCAGGCTTCCATGCTACTCAAACTCCAATCATATCCCGTACACTCGATAGTGAATCAGATGCCCGCTTCGTCTTTTACGGCATGATGACTATGGAGGGTATTATCGCTATGATCTGGGCAGCCGCTGCTATGGCTTTCTACCAAGCTCCTGTTTTAAGTGGAGTCATTGCAGAAGGTACAGCTTCTCTAGCGGTTGAACAGATTGCTCGTCATTATTTGGGGGCTGTCGGTGGTACATTTGCAATACTTGGTGTAATAGTCCTACCGATTACTTCTGGAGATACAGCATTTAGAAGTCTGCGAATGATTATTGCCGATTACTTGAACATCTCTCAAAAAGAAATTACCAAACGTTTAATGATTACTATCCCAATTTTTATCTTATCAATCATGCTGACATTTATGGACTTTAACATCTTATGGCGTTACTTTAACTGGGCTAATCAAGCGACAGCTGCAATAGCTTTGCTTGTTTCGACTCGTTATCTCTTCCTGAAGGGTAAAAACTATCTGGTTACTCTTGTTCCAGCTTCATTCATGCTCTACGCTGTAACTGTCTATATCCTCAATGAGCAAATCGGATTAGGACTAAACTACACCCTTTCATTGATTATTGGTCTGATTATTACCATAGGACTACTCGGTCTCTTCTGGTTCTCTGGACTTAAACAAAAAGGGCAATTGGACTCTACTCATGTTCTTTTAAACGATCATCTTTCTATTCAGGAAGTACGCGCAGCAAGAGAACGAGTGTAACTCAGTCGACTAAAATAACGAGCTAATTTAACATCAGGCAGCTGCTTTACTTAAGCAGTTGCCTATTTTTCTGCTCATTGACTTATCTAGATATTGATTCTTTGCTCCTATACTGCTGTATCTAAAAAAACGCACCCTGGATTCAGGATGCGTCATAAGTCTATTTAACTGCTTAGCTTTCTTCAGACGATTCTTGATCAGATACTTCTTCGCCGTTATCTTCCTCATTAAGTGGTTCGTCCACTTCTATTTCGTCTTCCACTTCAACTTTAGCTAATGTTGAGACGTAATTACCTTCTTCAAGCCTCATCAGGCGCACCCCTTGAGTAGCCCGTCCGGTTTTGGAGATGTTTTTCGCATGGAATCGGATCACTACACCACTTGTGGTGATGAGCATGATATCTTCTTCTCCAGACACTGTCTTCAAGCCGATCAGCGGCCCATTTTTCTCCGTGATGTTGGCTGTCTTGACGCCTTTTCCTCCACGTCCGCGAATCGCGTATTCTGAAGCTTCAGTACGTTTTCCATAACCATTCTCAGTAATGACCAGAACTTCAGACTCAGGACCCAGTATATCTGTCCCCACTACATAGTCATCTTCTCTCAAACGGATCCCCCTGACACCAGACGCCGCTCGTCCCATGCTTCGGACTTCATCCTCATGGAAACTGACAGCATAGCCCTGTCTCGTTCCAATAATGATGTGGTCGTCGCCGTGAGTAACCAATACGTTGATCAGTTCATCGTCATCTTTAAGAACGATAGCCTTCAGTCCGCTCGTACGGATATTTTCGAAGTCAGAAAATGCTGTACGCTTGACCGTTCCTTGACGAGTAGTAAAGAAAAGCTGATCTTTTTCATCTGTTTCGCCTCGAGTATTAATGATGGCCTGGATCTTCTCATCATTTTCGATTCCGAGGAAGTTGATTGCAGGAATCCCTTTAGCTGTGCGTCCATATTCAGGGACTTCATAACCTTTTGCTTTGTAGACTTTACCGGTATTGGTAAAGAACAGTAGAAGATCATGAGTCGAGCAGGTCAGAAGAGTCTCAACGAAGTCATCCGTATTCGTACCCATTCCTTTAACGCCACGTCCACCACGGTTCTGAGCTTTGAATTCAGAGATCGGCATACGCTTCATGTAGCCGTTATGAGACAATGTGACTGCTATTTCTTCTTCTTCGATCAGGTCTTCATCCTCAATACTCAATGCTTCACCTATAAGAAGTTCTGTTCGTCGATCGTCGCCGTGCTTCTCTGCGATTTCTTCAAGTTCAGTCGCAATGATTTCGTGGACCCGTTCCGGTCTGGCAAGAATATCTTTCAAGTCTTCGATCGTTGCAAGAAGATCCTGATATTCGCCTTCGATTTTTTCGCGTTCCAGACCAGTCAGACGAACCATTCTCATATCAAGAATGGCTTGTGACTGACGATCACTCAGACCGAATCGCTCCATCATAGCCTGTTTCGCTGCATCACCTGTCTGTGATCCTCTGATGATCGATATGATTTCATCTATATGGTCAAGAGCAATACGCAAGCCTTCCAGAATGTGAGCTCGGGCTTCCGCTTTTTTCTTGTCAAATTCAGTACGTCGTCTAATGACGACTCGCTGGTGCTTGAGGTACTCGGTCAGAATCTCTTTTAATCCAAGTGTCTTAGGAATACCGTCAACGATTGCCAGCATATTAAACCCGAAAGATGTCTGCAGAGGCGTCATTTTATATAAATTATTCAGTATGACACTCGCTGATACATCTCTTCTGACATCGATAACGATACGCATGCCGTCTCTGTCGGATTCATCATTAAGATCAGTAATACCTTCAATTCGCTTATCTCTAGCCAGATCGGCAATACGCTCGACCAGCTTGGCTTTGTTTACCAGGTAGGGTATTTCGTCTACGATAATGCGTTCTTTTCCATTGGGCTGAACTTCGATACGTGCTTTCGCGCGTATTTTGATCGATCCTCGTCCGGTTTCATAAGCTTTTCTTATCCCAGACTTGCCCATGACCATGGCGCCTGTCGGGAAGTCCGGCCCTGGCAGTACATCCATCAAATCGGCAATGGTCGCTTCTTCGTTCTCCATCAGTACACGGCAGGCCGCGATAACTTCTCGCAGATTATGTGGAGGAATATTCGTCGCCATACCGACTGCAATACCGGAAGCCCCGTTGACTAACAGGTTCGGGAATCGCGCAGGTAGAACATTCGGTTCTCTCTCTGAGCCATCATAGTTGTCGTGATAATCCACTGTATCTTTGTTGATGTCCCGAAGCATTTCCATAGCGATCTTACTCATTCTTGCTTCTGTATAACGCATAGCTGCCGCGCTGTCTCCATCGACGGAACCAAAGTTTCCGTGTCCATCGATCAGAGGGTTACGGAAACTGAAGTCCTGCGACATACGGACCATTGATTCATAGATGGCAGAATCCCCGTGCGGGTGGTATTTACCCATAACGTCTCCGACGATACGAGCTGATTTCTTGTAAGCTTTGTCAGGCGTCATGCCCAGTTCATTCATGCCGTACAGAATACGGCGGTGTACAGGTTTCAATCCATCACGTACATCCGGCAGGGCACGTGACACGATCACGCTCATTGCATAATCGAGAAACGACTTTCTCATTTCACTCGATAGATTGATTTTATCCATTCGTGCTTCTCTTTCTTCAGCCAAGTCTTTCTTCCTCCTTAAACTCCCTCAGTGCTCTTTTCTGGTAGGCAGGTATTAAATGTCGATATTCTGAACGTACTGAGCATTTTTTTCAATAAAGTCGCGTCTTGGTTCGACTTTTTCGCCCATCAGCATATCAAAGATCAGATCGGCTTCGATTGCGTCATCAACAGTGACCTGAAGCAAGCGTCTGTTTTCGGGATTCATCGTCGTTTCCCACAACTGTTCGGCATCCATTTCCCCTAGTCCTTTATAACGCTGAATTGAGGGCTTAGGCGTCGCCGGGATCTCTTTAAGGTATTTCTCCAATTCCTTATCAGAATCAAGGTAGACCTCTTTTTTGCCCTGTTTAACTTGATACAGAGGAGGCTGGGCAATATAAACGAATCCTGCTTCGACAACTGGACGCATATAACGGTAAAACAGCGTCAGAAGAAGCGTACGAATGTGCGCACCGTCGACGTCCGCATCGGTCATGATGATCAGTTTATGGTAACGGGCTTTTTCAACTTCAAATTCTTCTCCAAATCCCGTTCCCATAGCAGTAAAGAGCGAACGGATTTCTTCGTTGGCAAGGATTCTGTCTAGAGACGCTTTTTCCACATTCAGGATTTTCCCTCGAATAGGTAGAATAGCCTGGAACAGACGAGACCGTCCCTGCTTGGCTGATCCGCCGGCAGAGTCTCCCTCAACGATGAAAATTTCAGATTTTTCCGGGTCTTTTGACGAACAGTCCGCCAGCTTGCCTGGAAGATTGCTGATCTCCAGTCCATTTTTCTTACGCGTTACTTCTCTTGCCCGCTTGGCTGCCAGTCTGGCTTTAGCCGCAAGCAGTGCTTTTTCAATGATTTTCTTAGCAGTCTGTGGATTTTCCATCAGGAAGCGGTCGAAATGCTCACTGAACAGACGATCCGTGATCGTACGGACTTCAGAATTACCCAGTTTGGTCTTGGTCTGTCCTTCAAATTGAGGATCCGGGTGCTTGATGCTTAATACGACGGTCAGACCTTCTCTGACATCTTCCCCGCTGACATTGTCCTCGTTTTCCTTGATGAATTTGTTTCGACGGGCGTAATCATTGATGATCCGTGTCAATGATGTCTTGAAACCCGATTCGTGCATCCCACCTTCATAGGTGTGGATGTTATTGGCAAAACTCATGATGTTCATGTGATAGCCGTCTGTATGCTGAAGAGCAACCTCAACAGCAATGCCGTCCTGCTCGTCTTCCAGATAGATAGGCTCTTCATAGAGAACCGTCTTGCTCTGGTTAAGGTACTCGACATAGCTCTTGATTCCGCCGTCGTATTGATACTCGAGACGGACCGGTTCAGCATCTCTCTGGTCTTCGATTGAAATCGACAGACCGCGGTTCAGGAAAGCCAATTCTCTGATACGGGTAGCCAGTTTATTGAAGTCGTAGACCGTTGTTTCCTTGAAGATTTCAGCGTCTGCCTTGAAACGGACCACTGTACCGGACTTGTCTGTCGTACCGGTTTCTTTCAAGTCGTACATGACCGCACCGCGCTCATAACGCTGATTATAGACCTTGCCATTTTTATGAACATCCACTTCAAGGAATTCTGACAACGCATTAACAACGGATGAGCCTACCCCGTGAAGTCCACCGGAAACTTTATACCCGCCGCCACCGAATTTACCTCCTGCGTGAAGGATAGTAAAGACGGTCTCAACAGCCGGTCGGCCAGTTTTCGCCTGGATATCGATCGGGATTCCACGACCGTCATCCTTGACCACAATTAAATTGCCCGGTTCAATAATAACTTCGATGTTTTCAGCATGCCCAGCCATCGCTTCGTCAATAGAGTTATCTACGATTTCCCATACCAGGTGATGGAGTCCTTCAGAACTTGTCGATCCGATATACATCCCTGGTCGCTTACGGACGGCTTCCAGACCTTCAAGGACCTGGATCTGACTCGCATCATACTCTTCTCTTAATTCTACTACTTCTTTAGGTGTCAATTGTTCGTCTGCCACTCTATTCACTCTCCATTTCGATTTGACCACTGCGCACATTGAAGATGCGCGGATGATGAAGCAATTCTTTTTTCACGCCGTCCAGACTTGTCGTTGTCAGAAAGGTCTGGACTTTATCTTGTATGGTTTCCAGTAGATGAGTCTGTCGCTCATCGTCCAGTTCACTCAGTACATCGTCCAATAATAAAACGGGGTACTCCCCCGTCATCTCGTTCATTAATTCAATTTCAGCCAGTTTTAGACTCAGCGCAGTTGTCCGCTGCTGTCCCTGGGACCCGTACGTCTGAACATTCTTCTCATTGACGAAGAAACGGATGTCGTCCCGATGAGGACCGTAGAGCGTCGTACCCTGTTCCTTCTCTCTCTGCTCATGCTTTTTATACTGCTTTAGCAGATCGTTCATCAGCTGCTTTTTATCCGTTTCTGATGTCACAGAAAAAGAAGAGGCATACTCCAGCGTCAGCGTTTCTTTACCCTGAGAGATATCTGAATGAATGGGGCGTGCCCAGTTCTCCAGTCGTCTCGTGAAGGAAAAGCGCTGAGCAAGCAGTTCAGCCCCTTCGGCCGCCAGCTGTTCATTCAGGATACTTAAATAGGTCTGGTCCAGTTTTCCGCTTTTTCTATGCTGTTTTAAGTAAGCATTACGCTGTTTCAGGACTTTCTGGTACTCAACGAGGTGATACAGATAAATGGAACTCATCTGACCCATTTCCATATCCAGAAACTTCCGTCTCACAGAAGGGGATCCTTTGACGAGAGACAGGTCTTCCGGAGCAAACAAAATTACATTCAGATGTCCGATATAGCGGCTGAGTTTCTTCTGCTCAAGATGATTAAGCTTTGCCCTCTTCCCTTTTTTTGAGAGGATGATTTCAAGAGGATACTCTCCGCTTGATTTCTCGACCGTTCCGGCTACCCGGGCAAAATCCTGATCCCATCCGATCAGCTCTTTATCGTTGGATGTCCGGTGGCTCCTCGTCATAGCCAGCACATAAATACTTTCCATGATATTCGTTTTTCCTTGAGCATTTTCGCCCAGAAAGACGTTGATCTGGTTGGAAAAAGTTACCTCTGCATCAGAATAGTTGCGGTAACCCTTCAACGTCAGTTTCTTTAAATACATCAGTTATCCTCATTTTGAGCTGATTCTAAAAGATAGGTCCCGAAGCCTTCCACCTTGACGACATCTCCAGGATGCAGTTTGCGGCCGCGGCGGTTATCCGCTTCATCATTGACCCAGACGGTATAGTCCATCAGGAAAGGCTTGGCCATTCCTCCGCTTGATATGATTGTCGCATGCTTCAGAAATTGTCCCAGTGTAATGACTGATTGATTGATTTGTATTATTTCCGGCACTATAATCGGCTCCTTTAAAAAGCAAAGACGCGGATCAGATCATCCACGTTCTGCATAATTTCTCTTCTTATATTATACCTTATTTTGGAGTGTGAAACAAATTTTTATGGGAAAAAATCCGTTCTCATCGATTTTAAGGGTAAAATGACAAATCCTTCTTTTTTATTCAAATTCGCTTAGACTCTTTATATTTAATTTTTTGGCTTATTTAGGGAGGATATCTACTGTGAGCCGGAAATAGATCATTCTATCTTAAAATAAGAGTAAAAATTGCTAAAAATCCCTTTATTTGACCGTCTAGCTGGTACTTTATCTAGCTCAAGAGCCACTTTAAAGTTGAGTAGTCAATAAATGAGAAATTATTGACCTCTCAGCTGATCAATTCATTTGGGTGGGAAGTGATTCTTGAATTATTGTCCAGTCATCCGAGTGGGCATAGATCTGCCAACTTCTGCCCACTCAGATGACTAATCATGGCGAGTGGACACTTGAAGCCAAATAACTGGCATTTTACTTCAATCGTCACTCCTTCTCTTCTAGAACGATCCGCATAAGAGCAATTTCGCCTGTTATATAACAAAAAAAGACCCGACAGCATTGGGTCTTTTCAGCTTTATTCACTTTATATTCATTTTATGTGGATGTACGGATCGGTGTGATCAGCTGAATGAATTCATTCTTGTCTTCACTTGGAACCAGAACAAATGGACGCAAGGTAGAAATCAGCTTAAGTGTGATATCCACAGGCCCAAAAGTTGTCAAAGCAGCTTTCAGATAGTCCGGATTGAAAGAAATTTCCATTTCTTCACCGGAAATAGACTGAGTGGTAACCTGTTCGTTTACTCGCCCGACTTCTGGAGAATTACCGGTAATTTCTACAGTATCATCTTTCACAGAGAGTTTAACGACGTTATTTTTACCTTCGTGAGAAAGTAGAGACGCTCTTTCTACAGCTCCAAGAAGAACCTGTGCTTCCAAAGTCACTTCTGTTGTGGAACTATCAGGAATCAGACGGTCCGTGTCCGGATAATTTCCTTCAAGCAGTCTTGAGTAGAACAAAGTATCTTCGGTCTTGAAGAGGATCTGGTTCTCAGCGATCGCTACTTCTATTTCATCCAGGCTGTCGTCGAGCAGTCGAGTCAGTTCCTGAAGGCTCTTACCTGGAATGACTAGATTGTAAGACAGGCTTTCAGTTCCTTCAATAGGAATGACGCGCTGACTTAATCGGTGACTATCTGTAGCAACAGCTTTAAGTTTGCCATCACTGATCGTCAGATGAATCCCTGTCAGGATTGGACGACTTTCATGAGTTGATATGGCAATAACGGTCTGTTTAATGATTTTTTTAAGTAAGTTGACCGGGAGTGTAAATGACTGAGTCGTATCAATTTCCGGGAGATGCGGATAGTTAGCAGCATCCAGTCCGTTAATGATAAAAGATGATGATGCAGACGTGATAGCTGTCTGAACTCTGTCTTTCACTTCAACAGTAAAGGTTTCATCTGGCAGTTTATTGACGATATCACTGAAGAAACGTGCAGGCTGAAGCACGATCTGACCTTCTTCTTCTATAGTCAGCCCAGACTGTTCATCTGATTTTCTGACGAACGTTTCAATAGAAATATCAGAGTTGCTGCCTGTCAGTTGAATCCCTTCTTCTGAAGCAATCAGTTTAATTCCTGTAAGAATAGGAATAGTTGATCTAGATGATACAGCGAGTTGAACATCTTTTAATTTTTTTAAAAACGCTGATCGATTAACTGTAAATTTCATATGAATCCTCCAATAATAAATTGAGTACCCGTTTATAATTATATAGTAAATAAATTCTTAGTAATAGTAGTAGGGCCTGTGTATACTGTGGAAAACGTAAATTTCATCTGGAACAGAAGGTTTTCCACTTGTGGATAAGTTGTGAATAAAGATGTGCATGACTTGAGACTTTATCCACAAGAGCGATTAGAGACTTTTCTTGATTTCTTCGATCTGGTCTCTCAATTCGCTGTCGTTTTCTTCATTAAGAGCTTTCTTAATCTTTTCATGAGCATGAATGACCGTAGTATGATCTTTGCCGCCGAATTCTTTTCCAATTTTAGGAAGTGACGTGCTGGTCAGTTCTCGTGAGAGATACATAGCGATCTGTCTGGGTAAAACAATCTGTCTGACCCGTTTCTTCCCTTTCAAGTCAGCGAGAGAAATCTGATAGTACTTGCAGACTTTCTGCTGAATGGAAGCAATCGACACATTCTGCTTGGAATCATTCTTGACCATGCTTTTCAGTGCATCGGCAGCCAGACTGGTCGTGATGTCATTGCGCTGGATTGCTGAATAAGCCTGTACGCGGACAAGGGCACCTTCAAGTTCCCTGATATTCGAATCAATCTGTCCGGCAATATAGCTTAAAGTGTCGTTTGGTATTTCCAGACCTTCTGCATTAGCTTTCTTACGTAAAATCGCGATACGGGTTTCCAGATCCGGTGGGGTAATGTCTACAGATAATCCCCATGCGAAGCGTGATACCAGACGTTCCTGGAGTTTAGGAATTTCGTTTGGCAGCCGGTCACTTGTCAGTACGATCTGTTTCCGGTCGTCATACAAGGCATTGAATGTATGGAAGAACTCTTCTTGAGTCCCTTCCTTGTCAGCAAAGAATTGAATATCGTCTACTAATAATAAGTCCACATTACGGTACTGCTGACGGAATTTTTCCTGAGTTCTGTTCTGGATTGAATTGATGAAATCATTGGCAAAATTTTCACTCGATACATATTTGATTTTTGCATTAGGGTTGATCTGAAGGTACTGGTGGCCGATCGCATGCATCAGGTGTGTTTTTCCTAATCCAACGCCTCCGTAAAAGAACAGCGGATTATAGATCGTACCAGGTTCTTCAGCAACGACTAAGGCAGCGGCATGGGCCATCTGATTGCCTTTTCCGATGACAAACGTATCAAAGGTATATTTACTGTTCAATGTACTTGAAACTGGTTGAGTTTCGAAAGCCTGAACAGTCTGTGTGTCTTCCTGTTCCTCATGGGCTGCCTGCTCCTCTGCTGTGACAAATAAAGGAGAGATTTCACGTCCCAGAAATTCATAAAGATATTCCACGACTCTAGTCGAGAGATTATTCTTCCAATACTCTTTATGTAATGTAGAAGGCACTTCGATTGTGACTGAATTATTCGTTATCCGGACGAGGTTGGCACTGTGGATCCAAGTGTCGTAACTGACTTTTGACAGGGTTTCTTTAAATTTTTCCTGTAGATAACTCCATGTTGATTGTAAATCGTCCATTTTTTTCCTCCTCGCCGATAAGATGCTTTTTACATTTTATCACGTATGATTTAAGTTTTCCACAGTAGGTTTTATTTGTTGATAATCTTTCCTCAGGATGTACAAAAAGATATCCACAGGGCTGATCTAGCTGTGAGTAACTGAGAATAAAGCTACACTTTTTTACAGGAAATGTGGATAACTATTACATGGTTAAGACTGATATACCAGCTTAAATAAGAGTTATACACAAGTTATATCTGATTGTGCATGACTCTTATAAACACATTGTGGAACTGTGGAAAACCTGTTGAAAGTGATGTGTATTACTTCTATGTGGGTAAACTATATCAAAAGGGTGTGGACAAATAATCTGTATAATTAGCTGGCAAAAATCTGAATGTGTGACATAAATGTGTGGAAAAAAAAGATTATTATATCTTATATAAAGCAGCAATTGCTCAGAAATGCTTGACAAATGGTCAAATGTTTTCTAAAATAACATAGTCTGTCTAGATATTAATGCAGTCACTAACTTTATGCTTATTGATAAGTCAGAGGACAATGGAAAGATTCAGGAGGTGTTTCTCAATGGCACAAGGACTAACATACCAACCCAAAAAACGTAAGCGTCAAAAAGTACATGGATTCCGTAAACGTATGAGTACAAAAAACGGACGTAGAGTATTAAAAAACAGACGTCGTAAGGGAAGAAAAAGAATTTCAGCTTAATGACGACAGGCGACGGGAGCTTCTTACTGATAGCTATAGTGAGAGCACGTTGCCTTTTTTTTTATTTAATGTCGAATTGTTTCAAATCGAATGATGTCTAGCTTAACGTGCCAGCCTCTCGAGAAAAAGATAAATTTACCCATTGCGCAGGATGCTCATTCAGGGCAAATTTCCTATTTTCTTGTCGAGGCTTAACGGCACGTGAAGCTTTTCTATTTAATTAAGGCTTAGAAAGATGGGACAGGAATGAAGAAAGCTTATCGAGTAAAAAAGGAAGCAGATTTTCAAAAGGTCTTTCATCAGGGTGAATCCATGGCGAACAGGCAGTTTGTTGTTTACTCTTTAAACAAAGAAAACCAGTCTCATTTTCGTGTCGGACTTTCCGTAGGGAAGAAACTTGGAAATGCGGTCAAAAGAAATGAGATCAAAAGAAAAATCAGGCACGTGCTTATTGAAATGGATCATGAAGACCTGATCAGACCTGATGTCGACTTTGTTGTGATCGCAAGACAGCCGACAAAGCAGATGTCTTTTAATGAAATGAAAAAAAGCCTGCTGCATGTTATGAAGAAAGCTGGTTTATTTGTTTAGTACTATGCAGTGAACCGGATATGCTGCGACTTTCAAAATAGATTTAATGAGAAGAGTTAAGTTATTAGTAGAAGAAGAGAGGGAACATGATTGAATTTTTTAAGAAAACGTAAGCGATTGCTCCTTGCAGTCAGTATGCTTGCTTTAGTTGTAATTTTATCTGCCTGTGGAACGGATCCAGTTTCTGCAGAGAGTACGGGAATCTGGGAAGGTGTCATTATATATAACTTCGCCCGTGCGATTATCTGGGTATCGAATCTCTTCGGTGGAAACTATGGAATAGGAATCATTATTGTCACAGTCATTATTCGAACAATGCTGATCCCGTTCACGCATGTTCAGCAGAAAAATATGCAGCAGATGAATGACATTAGTCCTCAGATGGAAGAGTTGAAGTCAAAGTATTCAGCTCGGGACGCTGAGACACAGGAAAAGCTTAAAGAAGAACAGCAGCGCCTTTATAGTGAAGCAGGAGTAAACCCGTATATGGGCTGCCTGCCGATGCTGATTCAGATGCCAGTATTCATTGCCCTTTATCAGGCAGTTAACCGTACACCTATCCTGGTTACAGGCGACTTCCTGTGGGTCAACTTAGGTCAACCCGATCCGTATTTCATCTTACCTATACTGGCAGGGGTATTTACTCTTGGACATTCTGTACTGATGAGTATGGGACGTGCAACTGAAGGAAATAAAGTGATGACTTACGTTATGCCATTATTCATCGTCTTCATTACCTTCCGTCTCTCAAGTGCTCTAGCATTATACTTTACTGTATCTAATGGATTTTCAGTAGTACAGACACTTCTCTTCCAGAATCCGTTCAAGATCAGAAAAGAGCGGGCTGACAAAGAGGCTCAGGAAAGAGAAGCGGAACGTCAGAGAAAACGGGCAATCAAGAGGGCTCAGAAGTACGGACGTAATGTGAAAAAATAAAAATCTTCTGACTTATTGTTTCGAATTTGTTAAAATAAAGGAGAAACAGAGATTGTGAATGGAGGATAGCGTTTATGAAGGATAAATACACAGCACAGGCGCCAACCACTGAAGAAGCGATTGACAAGGGACTTAAAGCATTAGGCATCAAGCGAGATAATGCGGATATTACTATTTCACAGGAATCAAAAAAAGGCTTCTTGGGTATTGGACAGAAAGATGCAGTGGTCGTTGTCAAAAGAAAAAATGCAAAGAATCCGGTGGAAGATCTCGTCTCTAAAGAAATCCTGCTTGGAGAAAAAGAGCCATCTACGAACGAGCCAGAAATCAAAGAGGCAGCTGAACCAGATGATAAGGTCAGTTCACTAGAGGAGTCGACTGATCCGGTCGAAGAAGGTGTTGAAGAAACCGATACGACTCATCCTGTACGTGCAGATGATGAAGAAAAAGTAGAAGGCACAACGAAAAAATCTGAGCCGGAAGAAAAGAAAATCATCGAACTGAATGAAAAAGACGAGGCAGCTATTCAAAATGTGGCTGACTATATCAAACGTATCGCAGATAAGATGGGTATTGATGATGTGTCTGTTACCATTAATAGAACAGATCGTCGCGTTCAGTACATCATTGACACAGAAGATGCCGGTCTGATCATCGGGCGACACGGAAAAGTGCTCAACAGCTTACAGACACTTGCGCAGATTCAGCTTCATCAGGAAGCGGACAATAAACTGTTTGCTAAAGTGGATGCTGAGAATTATCGTGACCGTCGTCAGAAAACTGTCGAACAACTGGCTTACCGTACAGCTGAAAAAGTAAAGAAGACCAAACGTCCAGTTATTCTGGAGCCTATGCCGGCACATGAGAGAAAACAGATTCATCGTTACCTCAACCAGCATAAAGGCGTACAGACTCATTCTGAAGGGAAAGAGCCGCACCGTTACTTAGTGGTCGAACCTTCAAAGGACAATCAGTTTAAAATTTAATAGACAAAACAAACGAGCCTGCGGTCCCAAACGCAGGCTCGTTCTTCACTATGTCGTAAGTTAGGGCATTAGAGCAAGGAAAAGAGTCTCTGACTTCAGCCAAGGTAAAATAGAAAACGGGAATCTGTTAATGAGTCTGGTGGGCGTGGGGATTGAATAATTGAGATAATTAACTCTTTGCTAGAGGTTGAAGATTAGAAATAGGGGCGAGAAGCACATCTATCCATTCTGAAAAAGTCGCCAAGTGTTGTGGGAGTCAAGTCATGACAGAATCATGTATACTTCAAGGAATTTGTGATTAATACAGATAGATAGTTGTAAAAGTAGTCGGTGAAAGAATAAAAAACAGGGTAGACAAAAGTAGTGGGAAATCAGACATGAAAAGAAATAGATACATACGAAGAAAACTATGGGTTAAGAAAAGACTGTATTGGGTAGATTGAAATTAATGGGTGAAAAGAATAAAATGGTGAAGGCAAGATCTATCGAATCAGAAATGGTTGCGAGACCAACACGTGAGAGTGCTGATAAACGGTGAGAGTTGAGTGATAAGCATGAGGTTGGGTTGAAATCTTACTGTAAGTATAGGGGATTGTTGCCAGAATTGCAACTGGCAAACTTACGCTTTCAATAAAAAGACAGAATTAATAAAAATGTTAGTAGAATACCAACTGAAGCAGCAGGAGGACAATAAGAATGAATATGACTGAAGTGATCGAGCTGGTCAATACGAATAGGGGAACAGGTCAGAAAGAAAATCTTAATAGAATGCGTCTGTTGATGAGTAAATTGGGTAATCCACAGGACAGCCTGCGGGTCGTTCATATCGCCGGCACAAACGGAAAAGGTTCAGTCAGCGCCTTTTTGTCATCGATACTCAGTCAAGCGGGGATCAAGTCAGGCGTCTATACCTCTCCGCATCTGGAATCTATCAATGAACGCATTAAAATTTCAGGGCAGATGATCACTGACGACGCATTTATTGAAGCCACCGAAATAGTGGCTCCTTTTGTTGAACAAGTGGAGGAAGAAACGGGAGAACGTCTTTATTCGTTTGAAATTCTGACTGCGGTAGCTCTGCTGCATTTTTCAGTCTGTGGGTGTGAGCTGGTTATTCTGGAAACCGGAATCGGAGGAAGACTGGATGCAACGAATGTGGTCAGCTCATCAGAAGCTTCTATTATCACATCGATCGGGTATGATCATATGAAAGTTCTTGGAGACACGATCGAACAGATTGCAGCAGAAAAAGCCGGAATCATTAAATCGAACGGTTTGGTCATCTTCCCGGAAATGTCTGAAGAAGTGGATGCAGTCATCAGCAGGAAAGCAGCGGATGTGCAGGCTGATATGATCAAAGTCACTCCAAATCATATATCCTCTGTCAATATGACCGACACCTACAGCTCGTTCTCGTATAAAGAGATGGATGGGCTTGTAATCCATTTATTAGGGAGACATCAGATTATTAATGCAGTATTGGCTGTCGAAGCCTCTCAGATACTTGAACAGAGAGGATTTGCTATTACCTCTGAGCATATTAGAAGAGGGCTGGAGCTGGCTGCCTGGCCCGGACGCATGGAAAAAATCAGCGAACACCCGACTATCCTGATCGACGGTGCTCATAATCCAGAGGGAGTAGCTGCATTAAGAGAAAACATCGGTTACCTTTTTCCGGATGAACCACTGACTTTTGTGGTAGGTATGATGAAAGACAAGGAATACAAGGAAATGATCGAACAGATGCTGCCCTATGCTGAAAAAGTCCTGACCGTTTCTCCTGATCCTTATAGAGGATTTGATGCAGAGGCTACAGCTGACTGGCTGAAAGATAAGGGACAGGATGCTCAAGCTTTTAAATCTGTAGACGAGCTGATTGTTGAGTTGAAAAGTCAGTCCTACCTCAACCGCAAAGTGATTGTATTCGGCTCTCTTTATCTGATAGGAGATATGAGACGGTTGTGGCAGAACTGAAAGTGAAAATTGAATATATGAACGTAGAGAA
The DNA here is from genome assembly GCF_900101165.1 of Alkalibacterium thalassium. Lineage (GTDB taxonomy): Bacteria > Bacillota > Bacilli > Lactobacillales > Carnobacteriaceae_A > Alkalibacterium > Alkalibacterium indicireducens. The sequence goes on from NZ_FNFK01000020.1 coordinate 26,164, forward strand.
ACAGGCCAAATGACAGGTCTGTTTTTTTCTTTAGCTTATGAAAATGGGTAAGGGCTTTTATTATTTAGAGGCGAATGGTTCAGTGGTAAAATATCTATAAGGATTGAATGAGCTTGAAATTAGAGAAAGGAGAGGGATATGAAAAAATAAAAAAAGTAAAATGAAACGCTTGCATTTTTTAATTCAGTAAAGTATAGTAAAAATGTAAACAACTTGTATATACAAGTTAAGATAAAGGAGGAAATAAAAGTGGCAGATTTTAAACAAGATGCACAGGAGCTGCTGGATGCGATAGGCGGTAAAGAAAACGTCAATGCAGTCACGCACTGTGCCACACGTATGCGATTTGTACTGGATGATCCCTCAGAAGCGGATAAGGATAGAATTGAAGATATCCCGTCTGTTAAAGGAACATTCACCCAGGCAGGTCAGTTCCAGGTTATCATCGGGAACAGAGTAGCAGATTTTTACAACGAGTTCTCAGCCATTTCGGGGCTTGAGGGTGTATCGAAAGATGACGTGAAAAGTGCAGGGAAACAGAACATGAACAGCCTGCAGCGTCTGATGGCAGCACTGGCAGAAATTTTCACCCCATTAATTCCAGCAATTATTATTGGTGGTTTGATCTTAGGTTTCAGAAACGTATTGGAAGCAGTGCAAATTCAAGCTTTAGGCCAACTAATGATTGATGGTCAAGCTCAATTTACAAGTGCAGGAGAACCAATATACAATACTATAGTTGATGTATCTCAGTTCTGGAGCGGAGTCAATGCCTTTCTATGGCTGCCGGGAGAAGCGATATTCCACTTCCTGCCTGTCGGTATCACATGGAGTGTGACGCGTAAGATGGGGACGACTCAGATTCTGGGTATTGTTTTAGGTATCACATTAGTGTCACCACAGCTGCTTAATGCTTTCGGTGTACAGGATATATTAGCAGGGGATGTCAACCAGTGGGACTTTGGATTCTTCCAGCTGGATATGATCGGGTATCAGGCTCAAGTTATTCCGGCCATGATGGCAGGGTTCCTGCTCGCCTATCTTGAAAAATGGCTGAGAAAGTTCATACCTGAAGCCATCTCAATGATTTTTGTTCCATTATTCGCTTTAATACCAACAGTATTTATCGCTCATGCAGTTATCGGACCGGTTGGATGGCAGTTGGGCATCTGGCTATCTCAGGTCGTTCAATGGGGGCTGACAGGTACATTCAACTGGGTCTTCGGATTTATCTTCGGTGGCTTGTATGCACCGCTCGTAATTACTGGACTGCACCACATGACTAATGCGATCGATCTTCAGTTGGTTGCAGATTTCGATCAGACCATTCTATGGCCAATGATTGCACTATCAAATATCGCTCAAGGATCGGCTGTACTAGGTGTCATCTGGCTGCACCGCGGGAATGAGAAAGAACAGCAGATCTCTATTCCAGCAATGATATCTGCTTACCTTGGTGTAACTGAACCGGCCCTCTTCGGTATCAACATCAAATATGTTTATCCATTCGTTGCAGGTATGATTGGATCCGCTTTTGCAGGGATGACTTCTGTAGCCTTAAATGTGGCATCTTTCAACATTGGTGTTGGGGGTCTTCCAGGAATCCTATCAATCATTCCTGAGTATTGGATTGGTTTCTTGATCGCTATGGCAATTGCTATCGTAGTTCCTATTGTACTAGTTGTTGTTTTTGAGAAAAACAATATCCTGACTAAATGGGAAAATGATCATCTGCCAATTCCAAAACTGGGTAACTAAGAGGCGTATCGATTGTTTCGCTTCACATAATTGAATAAACTTAAAGTGTCATTACTCTATGGAGGAAGGGTGTTTCCTGATATTCTTTGATTCTGGTAGATAAAACTGGAAAAAGAACATCTGACGGAATGCCCTTTTTCCTATGTTAAGAATTAAACCGGAAAGGACGAAAGATATGAGTACATTTCATGATAAAGTCATTTACCAAGCGTACCCTAAATCGTTTAAAGATACTAGCAGCAACGGCATAGGAGATCTGAACGGAATAAAGGAGAAACTGCCTTATCTAGCGGATCTGGGCATAGACATGCTCTGGCTGAACCCGTTCTATAAATCTCCTCAAAACGACAATGGATACGATGTGGCTGATTATACTTCCATAGACCCAATATTCGGGACATGGGACGACTTCGATGGATTGATTTCGGAAGCTAAATCGTACGGAATTGACTTGATGCTCGATATGGTATTGAACCATACGTCAACTGAGCATGAGTGGTTCCAGAAAGCGTTAGCTGGAGACAAGAAATATCAGGATTATTATATTTTAAGAGAACTGAAGGAAGACGGCAGCCTGCCGACGAACTGGGAGTCCAAGTTTGGAGGGAAAGCCTGGTCCAAATTTGGTGATACAGACAAGTACTACCTTCACCTGTATGATGTGACCCAAGCTGACCTGAACTGGCGTAACCCTGAAGTCAGAGAAGAATTATATAAAGTCGTCAACTTCTGGCTGGAAAAAGGGGTCAAGGGCTTCCGCTTCGATGTCATTAATGTAATCGGAAAAGATGAAATTCTTGAAGATGCTGAAGACGGTGTCGGCAAGTCCCATTACACAGATACACCGATCGTTCATGATTATATACAGGAGCTGAACAAGGAGACATTCGGCAAGTATGAGGATATTGTGACGGTTGGAGAAATGAGCTCGACCACTGTAGAAAACGGTGTGAAATATTCAAATCCTGAGCGTAATGAATTGTCCATGATCTTCAGTTTCCACCATCTGAAAGTCGATTATAAAGACGGTGAGAAATGGTCAACAATGCCTTTTGACTTTATTGAACTGAAAAAGATCCTGCATGAATGGCAGGAAGGCATGGTTGAAGGAGGAGGCTGGAATGCGCTGTTTTGGAACAACCATGACCAGCCGCGTGCCAACAGTCGTTTTGGGGATGTAGAGAATTATCCAGTTGAAACCAGTACGATGCTGGCACAGACTGTTCATCTGCTTCGAGGGACACCGTATATCTATCAGGGTGAAGAGATCGGCATGACCAATCCTAACTACGAGGACTTGGACGAGTATGTGGATATCGAAACGCACAATGCATACAAGAAGATGAAGGAAGACGGGATTTCTCATGATGAAGCCATGGCCATCATCAAAGAGAAATCACGTGACAATTCCAGAACACCGATGCAATGGGACGATTCAAAAAATGCCGGCTTTTCGGACGCTGAACCATGGCTGAAGGTGGCTGACAATTATAAAAATATCAACACAGAAAACACTGATGTCAGCCAGGCGATCCGTGACTACTACAAAAAGCTGATCCGTCTGCGTAAGGACATGCCGATCATTCAGGAAGGGTCTTATGACGTGCTGGAGCTGGAACACCCTAGTATTTTTGCATATGTCCGTGAATATGAAGGCGAGAAACTGCTGGTGCTGAACCACTTTTACGGAGAAGACGACACGATCACTATCCCGGATGAATTGCTGAATTTGGATGCGTCGTACCTGATAGGAAACGGCAGTGAGAGAAAGCTGGATAAAGAGTTTAAACTGGGGCCATACGAAACGGCTGCTTTTCTTCTTAAATAAAAGTAGTTCCATTAACTGAAACAAGCGGAGGTCTTCTTTAATGAGAGAAGGCTTCCGCTTATTTATATTAACGGGCAAACTGTAAAACTGATGAATATGGACTATATTTGAAAGATAAAGTGTAGTATAGTTGCTCTAAATAGACTAATCAGTCGTAAGAAACAGGACCTCGTCTCCTGGCAAACTCGACGAATCTGAAGCGGTCCAGTCGGTGACGTGATTCAGTATACTGGAACAATGTAGCGTCTTCCAGATGGACTTCACTACGGGTAACGACAACATGCGTATCATTATGAAGCGTCATCAGTTCGCGGTCTTCCTGGGTGGCCGGCTCAGCGATGAATTCCTTTCGAGCAAAACCGATGACGAGACCTAATTTATTTTCAATATAGTGATAAAGTGAATGACGAGCTTCGTCATCCGGAATCGATTCGATGATTGACGTGAACAAGTAATCCTTATCTAGAATGACGACTTCTCCATCGACTTTTCGGGCACGGATGACACAATGCACTTCGGTATCATGAGAAACCTTTAGAAAATCTGCAATATGCTCGGGAATAGTCATCTTCTTGTTTTCAACGAGAATCGTTTCGCTGGACATGTTCTGAGCATCCTGAAGTTCCTTGTAACTGGTCAGGCCGGATATCGGAAAATCGAAGCGTTTGACATCGAGCACGATCGATCCCTTACCCTGTTTCTTCTGTATGTAACCACTTTCAAGCAAGAGGCTAAGGGCTTTTCTAATTGTTTCACGCGAAACATTGTACTTTTTTGACAACTGGTTTTCGCTCGGAAGAAGTTCACCAGGTTTGTACTGCTGGTTTAATATATCGGATTCGATATCTAGAAATATATCCTGAAATCTGCTCATATTTTCCATTCCTTTTACTATAATCATTCGGTACAGACCTTTTAAGTTTAAAAGAAAATGAACAGTAACTCAACAGTTATCAGATTAGAAAACTATTCATAATTTTGAGCTATATTTTGAAGAGTTTTTAAAAGGGGCAGCATGTGAAGACACACATAAAACAAGGATTGAAACAACTGGGAGCCATACTGGTCTACATTATCGTGCTAGGTGGAGTGGGATTTATTGGCTACCGGCTTGGGATGGAAAGCACGCCTTTGACTGAGGAAGGAAATCTCGATGTGGGACGTCTGCTTATACGGATTGGAATTGTAATGGTGATTACCGGAGTGATGATCGATGGACATGTCATTATCCATGAATTGGGTCACCTGCTTGCCGGGAAACTATCGGGGTACACATTCATGCTTTTTAGAATCGGTCGATTTGGGCTGATAAAGGAAGACAGTCAGTTCAAGACCATTTTATTTACGATGAGTGGCACGATGGGTCAGTGTCTGATGCATCCGCCTGAGAATAATGACAGACGGCCTTACCGGCTCTACTTGCTTGGCGGGGTATTGGCAAATGGAATAACCGCGCTCATTGCGGGTGCTTTTTATTTAATATACCCGTCTGAGTATATTATGATTTTTATTGTCATCGGTGTGATGTCTGCAACTATGAACGGCATTCCATTAAGCTTCAATGATGGAAAAATACTGAGGAAACTAGGCAGGAGTTCAGTGGCTCAGGATCAGTTCTTTCAGCAGCTGAAATGGAATGGCGAGTTTGTCCGCCATAACAAGACATACTCTGAGGCAGCCGAGGATCAGATGACGTTCAATCCTAATGAACCGGTAACGGAGCAGTTCAATATCTATAATAAGCTGATTGAAATCAATGCCAACCTTGAGCAGAAAAATTTCAAGCGAGCTGAAAGTAACCTGAGTGATTTGTATGACCAGAGAAGTGAAATCATTCCGCCTTACCGCATCGAGATCCTGCGAGAGTATGTGTACTGTCTGCTGATTGAAGATTCAGGTACGCCGGAGCTTATTGAGCGAATTCTTTCTGATAAGCTTCTGAAGAGTCACTTGAAAATGAAACAGGCAGATGTCTGTCGTGTAAACTGTGTGATTGCTTATTTTGTAGACAATGACCGGACTAAAGCAAAGCGGTGGTATGATCTGGCAAGGGAACATCTGGACAAACTGCCTACATATGCGGATAAACGAGTAAATACTAACCTTCTGGATCATATTGAGACAGTTATGGCATTTGGAACACATAATAATTGAGGAAAGATAAAACTGAACGTTCCTACAAGGGATAAAAAGATAAAAAAGGAAACGAACCTTCTGTGACATTGTCTTGTAGAAGGTCGTTTCCTTTTTGTTGATAAAATACGTGCAACTAGTCTGCTTCTGGAAAAATAAGCTGAAGTTATCTGATTGTCAGGACTTGCCCCACACGAATGAGGTTAGGACTGGACAGATTATTAACTGATGCCAGACGAGCGACAGTGGTATTGTATCTGCGAGCGATGGAATAGAGGGTATCGCCGGATCTGACAGTATAGGTCTGGCTACCGAATGCTGGAAGATTCATCAGTTGAGAGCGGGTCACAAAACGGTATCCTTGAGATTTCAGACGGGTAATGATCGTTGGCAGTGCAGCTGGAGTACCGGAATCGCCGGCGCCTGTATGCATCAGGATAATAGCGCCTTGTGTAATACGTGATATGACGCGGTTTCCGATATCATGGCATTGATTGACGATGTTGCGGATGGATTGAGGATGATTATTCATACCGGTTCCTGTCAGGAAGAAGGTAGCTTTGACATTGTGGTTGGATAGAGTCTGTAAAATCCGATTGATATTTGTCCCATCAGATCCGTCATCAAAAGTCAGCGCAACGACTTTCTCTGTGGTGGATCCTCTGGTCACTGTCTGAGCTGGAGCGGCTGATACTGGAACAGCAAAGGTCAAACTGATGATTACCCCTAAAAACAGACAAACGACTTTTGCAATTAGTGATCGCATGCTTTTTGTGCTCATTTCACTCACGTCTTTCCTCATGCACAAAAGACGTTTAAGTGTTAGAAGCGAACAGTAGGCACATGAGAGCAGGACCTTATTTTTCACCTTTATTATAAATCTAAACCATAGAAAAAGTACCAGTCAGCATTCAAAAAACAGTTAAAAATTAGGGAATTTAAACGAAAAAAATGACGGATATTCCGCCATATTCAGATGCTTATTCACTTTAAATAGTCTTAGTGTAGCAGATGATCCGGTTGGCTTCCTTGAAACCGATTTTCTCATGGAAGGCTGCACTGGTGGTGTTGTGGAGCGCCACGTCACTGGCAAATTCGGTTGCGTTCATAAAACGGGACCAGTCTTCACAAACCTCAACCAGCTTTCTGGCAATACCTCTTTTTCTATAAGTCTCCTTGACATATATGCCTTCAAGGTAACCTACTGGAGTGGTTCTCGTCCCTTCTACGTAGTCGAATCTCAGCTGGACATGTGCAAAGCCTACAACCTGGTCATCAGTTTCACAGACAAACAGCTCAGCCGTACTATCCTCCTGATACCTCGTCATTTCCCGCTGAAGTTCGTCGTAATCTTCGCTGGGCCATAGCAGCAAAGCGAGTTGAGTAATGTTTTCAATATGTATGTCTCTGGCCTTGACGATTTTGTGCATAAGTATTCCTCCAGCTCAACTGTAATGAAAGAAATAAATGATTGTAGAAATAGTGTACCACAATTCATGGTAAAGCGCTTTCAAATAAAACCTTAATCCAGTAAGAAATACAGAAGGTCTCAATAAATACTTATGAAAATATAAAGCTTAAAGCCAGGCTATGTGTAAAATAGTTGTCGGAAAGTAAAATAGTAGGGCAAGAAATTAAAGTAGACAAAAAGAAAGAAGACCCTTAATCTAGAGATAACCACA
>NZ_FNFK01000036.1 GCF_900101165.1 Alkalibacterium thalassium
TGACCCATAGGTCTGCATATGCTCCTCTAATTCATAAACGGTCATCTCGTCTACACCGGGAGCTCCTTTGTTTTTAAGGACTTTTTGAATAGCTCTTTCCATGTTGTTTTTACTGACTACTCGGTCAATAAGTGAGATATCATTTTGTCTGTTCATATCTGCGTTACGCCCCTACGCACTCCTACATATTCTTTGCTTCCAGCTTATCCTTCTGTAGGTAGCCATCTCTACGAACTTAATCACGATGTTGGCTGCGATACTGGTGGCGTATCCACCTCCTTGATTTCCAAAATTGTTATTGTTCTGTCCTTCCTAGCCATAAGGCTAGTACTATGACGTCTGTTCCTGCGATTACTCGTCACAAAAAAATTGGCTGACTTCTCATCATTCGTTGTTACTACGAAATTATCTCGTTGATGAGATCTCCCCGGGTAAGAACGACAACCTTCCGCTCATGTCACTGCTCCATTTACTGTACAGGATTCGTGCAGTATTGGACTTCGCTTTGTTTGGCAAGCTCATCCGTCCTGATTCAGCCTTAGTATGGAGTTTCTGTTCGTCAGTGCGAGCTTTTGCGTCCGACTTCCTTCAGATTCCACCTCACGGTGGACACCCTTGTCATTCACTAACAGTTCCTACTGCAAAGCCTGTAGTGGACTTTCACCACCAAGTTGTCGCCCATGCCGGGCGCACCAAAAATGATCCTGCCCCTAATTAAAAGGCAGGATCAATGTATTATTTATATATTATACGAGTTCGTCTGCTTCAATGTTTGCTGATGACTGAGATACGTCTTTTTTCCACAACCCTAATACAACTGCAGATATGATAGAACCGATAAGCAGAGCAGCAACGAAGAATAACGGATTTTCACCGATTCCGATTACGAAGAGGCCGCCGTGAGGTGCTGGTACTGTAACGTTCCATAATTGAGTCAGTCCACCACCAATGGCTGCACCGAGTATGGATGATCCGATGACTCTCATTGGGTCAGCTGCTGCAAATGGAATGGCTCCTTCGGTAATAAACGATGCACCTAGTACAAAGTTAGATAGTCCAGATTGACGTTCGATATCAGTAAATTTGGATTTAAATAACAAAGTAGAAATAGCGATAGCTAATGGTGGAATCATTCCTCCGACCATAACCGCAGCCATTAAGCTTCCATCACCTGTGTCTCCAAAAATACCAATAGAGAAAGCATAAGCTGCTTTATTGACAGGGCCACCCATATCAACGGCCATCATTCCACCCAGAACAGCACCTAAAATCACCGCATTACCCGTTCCTAGATTTTCCAGGAAACCGATCATTGCATTGTTAATGACGGCAAAGAATGGACCTATCAGGAAGAACATGAGAAGACCAACTGCTAGCAGTCCTAATACTGGGTAAAGAAGAATAGATTTAAGTCCTTCGAAAGTTTTTGGTACATTTTTTAGTGATTTCTTGATCAGGTTCATGACATAACCAGCAACGAAACCGGCTACTAGTCCACCAAGGAACCCTGCATCGCTTTCTACTGCAAGCAGTCCACCTGCCATACCTGGAAGGAGTCCCGGACGATCAGCAATACTGTAGGCAATGTATCCAGCCAGAATCGGGATCAGGAACGTAAAGGCAGATCCACCGATCGAATTAAGTGAAGTAAATAGAATACTGTCATCACCTAGCTGTGCTTCGAATAAGAATGACAGAGCCAGGAGAATTCCTCCACCAACGACGAATGGGAGCATATGAGACACCCCGTTCATCAGGTCTTTATAGATCGACTGCCAGCCGCTGCCTCGTTCAGTATCATCGGCATCGCTTGAAGCTGATGACCCTTCTGCCTGAAAAATAGGTGCATTACCTGCAACGGCACGTGTGATCAATTCTTCGGGCTTATTGATGCCCTCGGAAACCGGACGCTGCAATACAGGTTTTCCGTTGAATCGAGCCATGTCCACTTTCTTGTCTGCAGCAACGATGACGCCGTCAGCTCGTTTGATTTCTTCAGCCGTCAACTTGTTCTTCGCTCCGTCCGTACCGTTCGTTTCTACACGGATCTCAACACCCATCTCAGCTGCTTTTCGCTTCAATGCATCTTCTGCCATATAGGTATGGGCAATTCCAGTAGGACAAGCTGTTACAGCGACAACAAATTTCTGGTCGCTTCCTGCATTCTTAGCCGTTTTTTCTCTAACGACTTGTTCTTCTTCATCTTCTTTAAAGATATTCTGTACTTCTTCAGGGGTACGAACTTGCTTAAGGTTCGATACAACTGACTCGTCGACAAGCTTTCTGGAAAGAGATGCCAGAACTTGAAGGTGAAGGTCGTTTCCGCCTTCAGGAGCTGCAATCATAAAGAACAGTTCAACGGGCTGGTTATCCAGCGCTTCATACTCTACACCTTTAGATGATTTGGCAAAAAGAACAGCTGGTTCTTTTACCGCTTTGTTCTTGGCGTGAGGCATGGCAATCCCATTACCCAGTCCTGTAGAGGTCTGACTTTCCCGGTTCATGATTCCTGTCTTGAATGTTTCTACGTCACTGATTACATTTTTCTCAGCAAGTCGCTGGATCATTTCATCGATAACGGCTTCTTTAGAAGTCGCTTCAAGGTCCATGATCATTAAATCTTTTCTCAATACATCATTGATCTGCATTTACTTTTCCTCCCATTTTTCGACCGTTACGGTTTTCAGAACGGCCTGTATGTCTTTTTCTGTTGCCAAGTCTGTATTAAAAGCCGTAGCTGTTCCACAGGCTACGCTGTAACGGAACGCTTCTTTCGCATCCTGCGTGTCGCTGTATACACCTGTAAATCCGGCTACCATCGAATCACCTGCTCCGACAGAATTTACCAGCTGACCTTCTTCTGCTTTTCCGTGATAAATTTCATCCTTAGTAAACAGAACAGCACCGTCTTTGCCCATGGACACGATTACGTGCTTGGCTCCTTTGCTTACTAGCTCTTTTCCGTAATGGATCAGCTTTTCATTCGAATCGATACGCGTCGAATACAGTGCCTCGAGTTCGTGAATATTAGGCTTGGCGAGCAGCGGCTGATTGCCGAGAGCATCCATCAGTTCTTTACCCGTCGTGTCTATGACGAATTCAGCCTGTTTCTCATTAATCCGTTCAATCAGAACCTGATAAAAATCATCCGGCATCCCACCTGGTTTACTGCCTGATAGAATGACGATATCTCCTTGATTCAGATCGGACATCTGGTCGAGAAGACGATTCTGGTCATCTCTGGAAATCATTGGACCTGAACCGTTAAGCTCAGTTTCTTCAGATCCTTTGATTTTGACATTGATTCGTGTGTCATCGTTAACTTCTATGAACCGTGTACTGATTGTCTGACTTTCAAGCGTCTCTTTTATGAATGCACCCGGAAACCCTCCAATGTAGCCTAGCGCGATAGAAGGTTTGTCGAGAGCTTTGAGTACGCGAGAAACGTTGATTCCTTTACCTCCAGGGAATTTCTGGCTTTTATCAAAACGGTTCAAATCACCTAGTCTGATCTGTTCATCTGGAAAGATGACATAATCGATCGATGGATTGAGTGTCACCGTATAAATCATAAGTTCACCTCTATTACTTTAGTTAATTCTGCGACTGTTCTATGTTCTTCTGCAAGAGATGTGGTAATGACTGCACAATCGTCTATGTCTGCCACTTTAGCAAACGTGACTTCATTAAATTTAGTCGGGTCTGCTAATACATACGTCGCATTTGACTGTCGGATGGCTTTTTTCTTCACAGCTGCCTCTTCAACATCCGGTGTAGTAAAGCCTGCTTCTGGATCGACACCATTCATACCCAAGAATGCTTTGGTAAAATGGTATTCTCCCAGCTGATCTGCCGCAACTGAACCGATGACCGCTTTTGTCCGTTTCTTGATGCGCCCGCCGATAAGTATCGCTTCGATCTGGTAATCGGCCAGACGTGCTGCATGGGGCACACCATTCGTTACTACCGTAATATCCTTATCCGCAAGCAGTGGTATCATCTCATAGGTTGTCGACCATGCGTCCAGAAAAACCACCTCATGTTCTTCAATCAGTGCAATTGCTTTTCTGGCTATCGCCTGCTTCTCATGAGTGTTTTTGACTGTTTTGTCTTCCATAGAAGCCTCATCAGCAGGCAGACGCTTTCTTCTGGCTCCTCCATGAATACGTACCAGCCTGTCCTGATTTTCAAGCTCGGTCAAGTCCCGTCTAATTGTGGATTCAGAATGGTTAAGTTGATCGATCAGTTCTTGTACTGTGATCGTATTTTTTTCATTCAGCATCTTCAGTATATAAGCATATCTGTCTTCTGTAAGCACTTACCTCACCTCTTCACAACTGATTTTACCATATGAAACGTTCACAAACAATATTTAACGGTCATTTTCATTCAAATTCATTCACTTTATAAAAAGGGACTGTCGAGTCTTTAATAGAGAAAATGCAATTAATTCAAAATATCATTTTACATCTCTAAGCATATTTGATAAGCTATTACTCAGGAACATTAAAATTATACAATTAAAGATTAGAACTGGATGAGGTGCGGAAATCATGAGTACTTATTTCATAAAGACCTGTAAGTCTGAAATAAGGAAAGGGAAATCTGCCGAAATGACTTGTTATTTACAGAGGATAAGTTGTTGGGTTGCATATGAACAATATGCAGACTGCCGTATAGCGTGTGCTTAACGGAGTGCTTCCACTTGTTTATGATAGGTTATTTAAAACAAGTCGGCATTCCCGGCTTGTTTTTTTTTAGTCAAAAAGCTGCACGGTTAAAGCATTCCGTTTTATCCAATCTGATAAAGGAGCGCCTATGAAAAGAAGTGTACTAAAGTTCGGTGGATCAAGTGTGGCCGACTTCTCAAAAATAAAAAATATTGCGCAGTACATTAAGGAGCGTGTAGAAGCTGACGAGCAGCTGGTTGTCGTTGTCTCTGCTATGGGAAAGACTACTGACCAGCTTCTGGCATCAGTTAATGAACTGACATCTAAACCGAATGACAAAGACCTAGCGATGCTTCTGACGACAGGTGAACAGCAGACCATTTCATTCCTGTCTCTGGCACTCAATGATCTGAATGTCAATGCGAAGCCTCTTACAGGCTACCAGGCCGGCATCGAAACGATCGGCAAGCACCTTAAAAGTAAGATTTCATCAATCAAGACTGATCTGCTTGAACAATTGTTTGAAGAGCAGAACATACTGATTGTAGCCGGATTTCAAGGATTCAATAAGGCCGGTGAACTGACGACCCTTGGCAGAGGCGGATCCGACACGACAGCTGTAGCCATTGCATCTGCTCTTGACTGCCCATGTGAGATTTACACCGATGTGACTGGAGTCTTTTCTACAGATCCTCGTGTTTACCCTGAAGCCAAGCGTTGGGACACGATCTCTTTTGAAGAAATGATGGAAATGTCAGCTCTTGGTGCCTGTGTACTGGAGACTAGAAGCGTGGAACTGGCCAATAATCACAATATCCCTATTTATCTTGGAAAAACACTCTCTAATGAGAAAGGAACATGGATCGTGCCGAATGATCAAATGCTTGAAAGAAAAGCCGTGACAGGTGTAGCTCTGGACAAAGAGATGGCCCACGTCACTATCACCTACCCTAACGAAAGTCAGTCCTTCCTGCATGACTTGTTCATCAAACTGGAAGAAGCTGAAATCAATATCGATATGATTTCTCAGATTCAGAATCAGGATGGCCTTCAGCTGTCATTTACATTCAAGGAATCTGAAGAAAGAGAACTTAACGAACTATTCGACTCGCTTAAGTCGGATTATGATCATCTCTATGTTAAAATCGAAACAACTTACTGCAAAGTATCAGTCATCGGGGCTGGAATGAGAGACATGACTGGTATCGCATCAAAAATTTTCAAGACCTTGATAGAATCTGATATCCCCTTCTATCAGGTCACCACCTCAGAAATTAGTGTCTCCTATGTAGTCGATGGAGAAAACGGTGAAAAAGCCACACGTATACTCTGTCAGACATTTGATTTATAAGAAAAGCGAAAGGATGATTTAACTATGGTATCACTAGCTCTAGTTGGAGCAACTGGCTTAGTCGGTCAGACCATGCTTCAGCTCCTGGACGAGGAATCGATTCCTTTTGATTCCCTTACCCTGTATTCATCAGCCCGTTCAGCTGGAAAAGAAGTAACCTTTAAAGGAAACACGTATATAGTAGAAGAACTGACAGAAGAACACGTCAGAAACAGTCAGTATGATTACGTGTTGATGTCTGCCGGAGGAGGAACAAGTCTCGAGTACGCTCCTATCTTTGAAGAAACAGGTGCAGTCATCATTGATAACTCTAGTGCCTGGAGAATGGATGATTCAGTAGACCTGGTCGTTCCAGAGGTCAACCGCGCATCATTGAAGCGTAAGCTGATTGCCAATCCAAACTGCTCCACTATTCAGTCTGTGGTCCCCTTGAAGCCTTTAGCCGATAATTTCGGTGTCACTCGTGTCGCCTATACAACCTATCAGTCTGTATCAGGGTCCGGCTGGAAAGGGATAGAGGATTTGGACCGCGGAGAAAAAGGAGAAAAACCTCAGAACTACAACCACCCAATCTATCACAACGTCATTCCACAGATCGATGTCTTTATGGAAGACGGCTATACTAAAGAAGAACAGAAAATGATCAAGGAAACACAGAAAATACTGAATCAGCCCGATTTAGACGTGACGGCAACATGCGTTCGTGTCCCCGTTCCGCATGCACATGCAGTAGCCATGAACGTGACACTGGAAAAAGAAGTAAGTGTGGAAGAAATCAGACAATCGCTCGAAGGCTTTCCTTCTGTTGTACTGATGGATGACCCTGAGAACGAAATTTACCCTACACCGCTTGATGCTGCTCATAAAAAAGGCGTTTACGTCGGACGGATCAGAAAAGATCCAAGTCTGCCGAACTCGTATCATTTATGGTCAGTAAGCGACAATATACTGAAAGGCGCCGCGTGGAATGCCGTTCAGATACTTGACCAACTGATTAAAGGAGAGGAAAACTGATATGACCCGTTTATTTACTGGAGCAGCTGCAGCAGTCACGACCCCTTTGGTTGACGGTGCTGTTGATTACGATGCATTACGTGCTCACCTTAAGTTTTTGAAAGAAAACAGCATCCAGTCTTTTGTCATCAATGGAACAACTGGTGAAGGCTCAACTCTGACAGCAGAAGAAAAACGCAATTGTCTGAAGATTGCTCTAGAAGTAGCCGACAAAGATATTCCAGTCATTGCCGGAACAGGATCGAACAATACAGCTCAGACGATCGCTGCATCCAAGGAAGCAGAAGACCTTGGTGTCGATGCCCTGCTCGTTATTACGCCTTACTACAACAAGACCAGTCAGAAAGGTCTTGTGGCACACTTTACAGCCGTTGCAGATGCCGTGTCGATTCCTGTCGTCTTATACGATGTCCCGTCTCGTACCGGCATGACGATTGCTCCTGAAACACTTCAGCTTCTGGCTAAACACGATAATATCGTTGCCTTGAAAGATGCTACAGGCGACTTTGCGCACTTCAGCCGGCTTCAGGCCGTCGTGGACGACAACTTCTCTTTCTACAGTGGAAACGATGACCTGGCTCTTCCCTACTTCGCACAGGGCGGGCATGGTATCATCTCAGTACTGGCCAATGCCTTGCCAAATGAATACCAAAAATTGTTTGAGCAGGCGACTACTGATCACAAAGCAGCCCTTGAGACCCATCAGCTGCTTTTCCCGTTAGTGGATGCATTAGGTGTGGATGTCAATCCTATTCCTATCAAGGTTCTTGTCAGTCACCTGGGTTATGGCGAATACGAAATGAGACTGCCTCTTGTAAAATTGGAAGAAAAAGATTCAGACGTGCTGATCAGCTTGTTTGATTCCATCAGAAAGGACGGGTAATATGAAGCTGTTGTTAGTCGGTTATGGCGCAATGAATAAACGTGTCGCTGCACTGGCGGAAAAAGGCGGGCATTCGATCGCCGGTGTGATCACACCAGTCGAAGAAGAGAACTGCCCTTACCCTCTTTTCACATCCTTTGATGATCAGCTGCCTGAAGCGGACGTTCTGATCGACTTTTCTCATCCGGATCTGACCAAGCGCATGCTGCAGTCTGATTTGACTATCCCAATGGTCATTGCGACGACCGGAGAAAAAGATACTCTGGTCAAATTGATGCAGGAAAAGGCGGAGTCCGCTCCAGTCTTCTTTTCTGCCAACATGAGCTATGGGGTGCATATCGTCACTCAACTGCTCGAGCACATCGCACCGCTTATGGACGCTTACGATATCGAAATGATCGAAAAGCACCATAATAAAAAAATCGATGCGCCAAGCGGAACATTAATCAAGCTGCTTGATGCGATCAAGGATAACGGCCGTCAGGATGCCAAGGAAGTTTACGACCGCAGTCAGGTCACCGAAAAAAGAGACAAGAAAGACATCGGCATTTCCACCATCCGCGGCGGAACGATCGTCGGTGAACACGAAGTCCTGTTTGCGGGTGTGGATGAAGTCATTTCCATCAAGCATACGGCTCAATCCAAAGACATTTTCGCCAACGGTGCCTTGACAGTGGCCGAAAAACTGATCAACAAAACTAATGGGTTTTATACCTACAATAATTTAGGAGTGTAAATAATGAAAGAATTCAGCGCAAAAGAAATCATCCAGTACATCAGTGACTCAGAAAAGACGACCCCTCTAAAAATATATGTGAACACATCTATGAAGAAAGACGAATTTCCCGATACGTTCAAAGTCTTCGGATCTGAAGGCAGCTATACAATTTTCACTGACTTGAACGACTGGAAACCCTTCTTCAATGAAAACAGTGACGCATTAGCTGATCTGGTCATTGAGCAGGATCGTCGTAATTCAGCCATTCCATTACTCGATGCAACAGAAGTCAATGCCCGCATCGAACCGGGTTCATTCATCAGAGAACATGCGGTCATCGGTGACAGTGCAGTCATTATGATGGGCGCAGTCATAAATATCGGTGCTGTCGTCGGAGAAGGAACTATGATCGACATGGGTGCTATTCTTGGTGGTCGTGCGATTACCGGTAAGAATGTTCACGTTGGAGCCGGTGCCGTTCTCTCAGGAGTCATCGAGCCAGCCAGCGCTAAACCCGTCGTCGTTGAAGACAACGTACTAATTGGTGCTAATGCTGTTGTACTTGAAGGCGTTACGATCGGTAAAGGCTCAGTCGTTGCTGCAGGTGCCATCGTCACAGAAGATGTTCCCGAAAACACTGTCGTTGCCGGTGTCCCTGCCCGCAAGATCAAAAACACAGATGAAGTCGAATCGGATAAAGTGGCTATTATTTCTGCACTTAGACAGTTGAAGAAATAAGAGTAGCACAACTTAACCTCATCTAATGCACCAACCTAACTAATGCAATTCTGATCATAAATAAGAGACATCTGCAGACTGTCCGAATCAACTGGAGGATGACATGACTGATTTACTAGAAAGAGCTATAAAACACAGACAGTTCCTACATCAAATTCCGGAGCTGTCCTTTAAGGAATTTAAAACAACCAACTATATAAGACAGCAGCTCAGCTATCTGGACATTCCCTACTTCGAACCTTTGGAAACAGCTACGGTCGTCTATTTCAAAGGGACTTCTGATGACAAAGAAACGATCGGGTTCAGAGCAGATATCGATGCGCTACCGATAAAGGAAGAAACAGATCTGCCTTATCGATCATCCCATGAAGGTGCAATGCATGCATGCGGTCATGATGGGCACGCTTCTATTCTTCTTACTTTTGCCGAATGGCTCAAGGAACAGCATGACGCGGGGCATTTACACAAGAATGTCTTGCTGATTTTCCAGCCGTCTGAAGAATCAAATGCCGGTGCCGATGCACTGATTCAAGCTTTTCCTTTCGAAGAATACCACGTTTCACAGATATACGGTCTGCACCTCGGTCCGGATATTCCGGAAGGCACCCTGGCGACTAAACCAGGTTTTCTGATGGCTAGTGCAACTGAATACCGTATTCGTGTTAAAGGACTGTCTGCTCACGTGGCTCAGAAAGATAAGGGTAACAGTGCACTTGGCGCAGTGACTCAGATTGCAACACAACTCTCACAAGTTCAGCACTACTTTCTGAACGGGCTACATCAGAATATTCTTCATATTGGAAAACTCTATGCCGGAGAAGCCATTAATACGGTTGCGTCAGAAGGCTATATTGAAGGTACGATTCGCACATACGATCCAGAAGACCTTGAACGCATAAAAGTTAAAATGGAAGAAATCATCAGTGCAACCGATTCATTATACAAAACTGAATCCAAGCTGACTTTGGCTAAAGGGTATCCTTCAGTCTACAATAATGATGAACTGATAGATACTGTGACAGAAAGCAGCAGACGGGCTAACTTATCTCTAGAATTACTGAAAGAACCTTATCTCTTTGGTGAGGACTTCTCATTTTATTCGTCTATTGCCAAAACGAACTTCGCTTTTCTAGGTGTCAGAAATGAAGAAAAAGGATACATCCATGGCCTCCATACTGCATTGTTCAATTTTGACGAATCGATGCTAGAAAAAGGGGTGCACTACTATCAGTCAATCCTTCATACATTAGGAGCTTTGACATGACAGCACGATTGATCAGAAATCAGAAACGGCTGGCTGAACAGGCGCGGAGCATTCAGAGTCAGGTCCAGACGATCGCAATTGTTAAAAACGATGCGTATAACTTTGGATTGAAAGACACCTTCGATGCCTTCTACCATGGAGGAATCCGGGCATTTGCTACGACTAACCTGAAAGAAGCCAAACGTCTCAGGAGTTATGACCCGAATGTCCTGGTGCTCCTTCTCGATCCGTCAACTGCATTTGATGAACTAAGACAGCATGACATCACCTTGTCCGTCCCCTCCTTCGAATTTTACTCAACCTATAGAGATGAGCTCGAAGGACTGTCGGTACAACTGGTGTTCAGAAATGATCTGAATCGACTGGGCTTTACTTCTTCTAAAGATATGCTGACGGTATTGGAAGATGACCTGCTTGATGTTAATGGTATCTGGACTCATTTTGCTTATGCTGATGATTTCGAAACAGACCGTCATGCTAATGAGGTGGCAAACTGGCAGGCTGTGCTGAAGGATCTAAATGACCATTTATCTGATTTGACCTATATCCATGCGCAGAATAGTGCGTCCTTTTTAAGAGAAGGCCTGCACGAGGGTCATACACATATCCGCGGAGGCGTCATTCTCTACGGGACACGTCCATATTATCAAGGGCTGGATGAAGTGATCGCCATGCAGACCGTTGAAGTCACCGCTAACGTGATAGAAATTACCGATGTGCCGGCTGGACAGAATGCCGGATATTCTGCAGCTTTCAGAGCAGAAAAACCTACCCGACTGGCAGTTTGCGATATCGGGTATGGTAATGGACTGATCCTGTCTAGAAGAGACTTCCCTGTACTGATCAATGACCAGTCTTATCCAATAAGAGTAATGATGATGAGCCACCTGCTTGTCGAAATCGATGAGTCTGTCTCTGTAGGAGATAAAGTGGTCTTGTATAACGACCAGCTGCGCTTTGACTGGTTTACTGAACACGGTGCCGGATCCTTCTCACAGCAGATGGCTGCTTTCAACAAGGAAACTTTTGTGGAAGAGTTCATTCCATACTAAATACTATTCTAGAGACAAAAAACACCTTGTATAATTCGTAAAAGCAATGGGAGACCCAATAGAGATAGGGGCTCTCATTGCTTATTTTTTTCTCAATATAGTCCTTAAATTCCGGTGGCTTGAACACTATAACCAGAACAGAATCTACCAACGCCCCAAATTGCTCTCTATCTGATAACAAACCTCCCCACTGCTTGTAAACAACTGTACTAAAGAAGTAAAACGTTAGAATAATATGACAACAGTTTAATAAATTGCTATTTTAAATGATTTTGTGAAAAAAGTTTTATTTTATTGGTTGTTTATGATACACTCACAATATAGGAGATAGCGATTACTTACTTAATCCGCATCTTTTTTTACCTTTTCATGTGAATTAACTCACTAAGAAGGAGCGAATACAGTGATTACCTTGGCTAGTTTTATATTTTTGATTCTGACCGCTCTGCTTATCTTTCAGTCGATGTTATCCAGTACCATTCAAAACTTGAATATCTTTCTGTTCGCTATTGTGGCCCTCTCAGCCTTTTCTTTACTGTTCCAGATACGAACGGAATGGACTGATTTAAAAGGTACTGTCAAAACCAATGCGGCTACCTTGGCAAGCAGTTCCGCATACACACTTCTGGCTCTGACAGGAGGCACCTACCTGACCTTTTTCTTAAACCATTCATTTGGAATAGGCGGTGTGCTTGCATCCAGTACCGTAGGGCTTGCAGGAGCATGGGCAGTCAGAAAATACGCAGCAGCAATTTACTGTGGATCTTTTATAGGTATGGCGTGCAGCATTATTTTTTCAAACCCTCTTTCACTTCTGCTTGCCAGCATCATTTCAGGTGCCTTGTTTATTCTCTCATCCAATATTTTTGTTGGCTATGGAGGAAAACTTGGATTCATGGCCTTTGCTGGAACCTACAGTGCTTCTGCACTTATAGGTACACCTTTGAGAACAATAGATCCACTTTCCAGAAATTTATACTTCCTTGTTTTACTGTTTGTCATAATCGCTGGCATGGCTACCTATGTTCTTCAGAAAGCCCTAGAGATGGATGCTGTGACAGCTTCCGCTTTAGTAGGGCTGGTCATTGCCTTGTTATTCCCAGACGCAACCCATACAGTGGTCGTAGCTGCCTTCTGCGCAACTTTTACTGGAATGGTATCCCCTGTTAGAGTATCGACCTACCGTCAGATGCTCTTTTTAAGTGTCCTGACAGGCATACTCTTCATAGCTGCTTTTTCCCTATTTGACGGATCAGGTGGGAAACTGGGTGCCATCGCCTTTCTTTCCACAGTCAGCGGATCAGGGATGATCACTGGTCTCAAGCTGATTAGGAAACGACTCCAGTGTTCAAATGAAAAGTCATACTCTATTTAAATACAACAGAACACCCCTGCTGACAGTTTCAAAACCAGCAGGGGTGTTCTTTTATCATTCATCTAACTAACTTAATGCTTTGGTCAATGGAGGAACAACTTGTTTCTTCCTTGACACAACACCTTCAAGAAGGATCAGGTCATTGTCTACTTCTTTATCAAATGCTTCTGCAGCTTCAGCTTTCTGATCTCCATGAATCAGCGCAACTGAGTCGCTTTCCAGCACGTTTGTTATAACGAGTAGAAACAGATCATAATCCTCAGCTTTACTTTGAGCAGCCATCTCCTCAAGCAGTTCATTCTTACGGTTAAGAACCTCATCCACGTCGACCACATTGACCTGTCCAATGCGAACAGTCAGGTCGCCCATCGGAAAGTTCTTGGCATCTGAATTCAGAATCTGATCAGCAGACTTGTCGGCCGTATTCGTACCGGCTTTCAGCAAATCTTTCCCGTATGCTTCAAGCTCGACACCTGCCAGCTCAGCAAGCTCTCTAGCTGCTTCTTCATCTTCAGGTGTGCATGTCGGTGATTTGAGAAGCAGGGTATCTGAAATGATAGCTGACAGCATCAGTCCGGCGATGTCTTTAGGTACATCGATCCCATTTTCCTTGTATAATTTCAAAATGATGGTGTTTGTGCATCCCACAGGCTCTGCTCTGTAATAAAGAGGATTAGCCGTCTGGAAGTTGGCAATACGGTGATGATCAACAACGGCCATGATATCAACTTTATCGATATCTGATACACTTTGCTGAGCTTCATTGTGATCGACCAGCATGACTTCATCTACTTCATCGGAAGCTGAAGAGATGACTCTTGGTGCTTTTGTATTGAAGAAATCAAGGGCATATTTTGTTTCGTCTGTAACCTCTCCTAAAGCAACGGCCTCTGTGTTTTTCCCTAACTGATTCTGAAGATATGAAAAGCTGATGGCAGAAGTGATCGCATCAGTATCAGGACTTTGATGTCCGAAAATCAATAGTTTACTCACTGTCATTCTCCTTTGTGATAAATGTCTTTAATATAAGAATATAGTAATTTAGTGAAAAATTCAATCAAAGCAAAAAGAACTTTGCCTTTATCGTCTAACGAATCTTAGACAGGCAAAGTTCTTTAAAATCAGTTTGTCTGATATTTGTAAGTCTTAAGGATACGATTGGCATTTTCAACTCGTTCTGCCGTTGGTGGATCGATATGCTCCAGTTTGTAGGGAATACCGAGTTCCTTGTACTTGTATACACCCAGTTTATGGTACGGAAGGACTTCAACCTTCTCAACGCTGTCCAGCTGATCTATAAAGTCGCTCAACCGCTGAAGATACTCATCATAATCGGAGCGTTCAGGAACCAGGACATGTCTCAGCCACATAGGCACGTTTACTTCTGACAAGTAATTTGCCATATCCAGAATGCTCGTATTCGGATGCATCGTATATTTTTTATGAATCTCATTGTCGATATGCTTGATATCCATCAGAACAAGGTCTGTATACTTCATTAACTCCTGAAAGCGACTGAAAAAAGGTTCATCATAGGTGAAGGGTTGACCACAGGTGTCTAAAGACATATGGATCCCTTCTGCCTTAGCGAGCTTGAAAAGTTCGATCAGAAAGTCGATATGCAGCAGGGGTTCTCCACCACTTACTGTAATTCCGCCTTCTTCACCCCAATAGTCCTTATAGTCGATCGCTTTTTCGAGCAGTTCTTCGGGAGTGTACGGCGTGCCGCCTCCCATATTCCACGTATCGGGGTTATGGCAGAATTCACAGCGCATACGACACCCCTGCATAAACACCACGAATCGAATGCCCGGTCCATCAAGTGAACCGAATGTCTCGATCGAATGTACATATCCTACTGTTTTTTCTGCCATTTGTTGTTCCCCCTATAAATAAGTCCCTTACCGACTTGTCTTACATATTGTCATGGAATGTTCTGCTCAATACATCAAGCTGCTGTTCTCTCGTCAATTTGATAAAGTTTACCGCATAACCAGATACTCGGATCGTCAGCTGCGGGTACTCTTCCGGATGCTTCATAGCATTTTCAAGTGTTTCGCGGTTCAGCGCATTGACGTTCAGGTGGTGCCCACCTTTTTTGACATAGCCATCCAGCATTGCTGAGAGATTACGTTTTTGAGTCTCCTCTTCTTTTCCTAATGCTTTAGGAACGATAGAGAAGGTATTTGAAATACCGTCAAGCGACTGATCGTATGGCAGTTTCGCTACAGAGTTCAGACTTGCAAGAGCACCGTTTGTGTCTCTTCCGTGAAGCGGATTGGCGCCTGGTGCAAATGGCACGCCTGCTCTACGTCCGTCTGGTGTGTTTCCTGTCTTTTTACCGTATACGACGTTTGAAGTAATGGTCAGGATCGATGTTGTGTGTACTGCATTTCTGTAAGTTGGGTGTTTCTTAACTTTACTCATGAATGCCTTAAGCAGATCCACAGCGATCTGGTCAGCACGATCATCATTATTTCCGTACTTAGGATAATCGCCTTCGATGATATAGTCGACAACTAGGCCACTTTCATCTCTTACTGTTTTCACGGTTGCATACTTGATGGCGGACAGAGAATCGACTGTAACTGAGAATCCGGCAATTCCGGTAGCCATAGTACGGACAATTTCGGAATCATGAAGAGCCATTTCGATGCTTTCATAGCTGTACTTATCATGCATGTAGTGTATGATGTTCAGAGTATTGATATACATGCCTGAAAGCCAGTCAAGCATATCGTCGTATTTTTCCATGACCTCATCATAATCCAGAACTTCAGAAGTGATCGGACGGAATTTAGGCGCAACCTGAGTTTTCTTCATTTCATCTACGCCGCCATTGATGGCATAGAGTAAAGCTTTTGCCAGGTTTGCACGAGCTCCAAAGAACTGCATCTGTTTACCAATCGGCATAGCAGACACACAGCAGGCAATACCATAGTCATCGCCCCACTCTTCACGCATGATGTCATCATTTTCGTACTGTACCGCACTGCTTATGATAGATACTTTAGAGCAGTAGTTCTTGAATGCTGACGGAAGCTTAGTTGACCACAAAACAGTCAAGTTAGGTTCAGGAGCAGGACCCAGGTTGCTCAGCGTGTTTAAGAAGCGGTAGCTATTCTTAGTGACCAGGTGACGCCCATCGATTCCCACACCGGCAATTGCTTCTGTTACCCATGTTGGATCACCTGAAAACAGTTCATTGTATTCTGGCGTACGAACGAATTTTACAAGACGCAGTTTCATGACAAAGTGATCGACAAGCTCCTGTGCTTCTACTTCAGTCATGAGGCCTTCTTTAAGATCTCTTTCAATATAGATATCAAGGAAAGTTGATGTGCGGCCTAATGACATTGCGGCACCATTCTGTTCCTTGATTGCGGCCAGATAACCAAGATACAGCCACTGGAACGCTTCTACAGCTGTCCCGGCAGGACGTGAGATGTCAAATCCGTAAATGTTACCCAGTTCCTTCAGTTCGTGAAGAGCTTTTATCTGATCGCTCAGTTCTTCACGTTTACGGATAATATCTTCGCTCATCATAGCAGTATCTGACTGGGCTTTATCCGCTTCTTTCTCTTTTAGTAAACGGTCGACTCCATACAGCGTCACACGACGGTAATCACCGATGATTCTTCCACGGCCATAGGCATCAGGCAGACCGGTAATGACACCTGTGCGTCTCGCGTCTAGCATTTCAGGCGTATATGCATTGAACACTCCTTCATTATGCGTCTTTCTCCAGTCTCTGAAGATATGAGAGAGATAAGGATCTACTTCAAAACCATATGATTCTGCAGCCTGTTCCATCATTCGGATGCCGCCAAACGGCTGAAGTGAACGTTTGAATGGTTTGTCTGTCTGGAATCCGACAATTTTTTCTTTATCTTTAGTCAGATAAGCCGGTCCATGTGAAGTAATTGTTGAAACAATAGAAGTATCCATATCAAGGACTCCGCCTGCTTCACGTTCTTTTTTGTTAAGATCCATCACTTGTTCCCACAGCTCTTCTGTGTGTTTAGTTGGGCCTTCAAGGAACGACTCATCACCATCATACTGTGTGTAGTTACTCTGAATGAAGTTACGGACATCAATGGTATCTTTCCATTTCTTTCCCTTGAACCCTTCCCATAAAGTTTCCAAAGTCATCTCATCTGTGCGTTGCTTTTCCATACTCGATTCTCCTTTGTCTTTCACGTTTTTCTACATGTTCATTTTATCACATTGACTCACTTTATACAAGTGAATATTTGAACAATTAACGACAATAAAGGGGGAACTCTCCAACAAGTGCATATTGTGAGTTTAATCACAATATGTCACAAATCGGACACAATTGCCATTTTAAGCAAGCGATTTCACTGTGTTATGATGTGCTTGTAAAAAGATAAAAACAATTCAAGTGTTGAGCGTACAAGCTTTCTTCATTTTTCATCTTTATAAGACGATAGAATTGGAGGAAGACTTATTTTAATCTAATATTGCTCGATACTTCACTAACTAAACGGAGGGAACCCATTATGGTCAAAGTACTAGACAAAACTACCAAAGTAACAAATGTACAGAAAGATATCGATCAGTTAGTCACGAAAGCTAAAGCAGCTCTCGATAATATGTACAAACTCGATCAGGAACAAATCGATAACATCGTGAAGGAAATGGCTCTGGCTGCTCTTGATCAGCATATGCCTTTAGCTAAGCTGGCTGTAGAAGAAACTGGTCGTGGTGTATATGAAGATAAAATCATCAAAAACCTTTTTGCTTCAGAATACATCTACCACAGCATCAAACATGATAAAACAATCGGTGTAATAAATGAGAACGTTCATGAAGGCACAGTTGAAATTGCTGAACCGGTCGGTGTCATTGCCGGAGTTACACCAGTAACCAACCCTACTTCCACAACAATCTTTAAATCTATGATTTCTATTAAAACAGGTAACCCGATCATTTTCGCTTTCCACCCTTCTGCTCAGAAATCCAGTTCAGCTGCGGCACGTGCTGTTTACGAAGCAGCAGTTAAAGCAGGTGCACCGGAAAACTGTATTCAGTGGATCGAAAAACCGTCTGTCGAAGCGACACAGACTTTGATGAAACACGACGGAGTAGCTACTATTCTTGCAACTGGCGGATCAGGCATGGTTAAATCAGCCTACAGCTCAGGAAAACCTGCTCTTGGTGTTGGTGCCGGTAATGTCCCCTGCTATATTGAAAAGACTGCAAATGTCAAACGAGCAACGAACGACCTGATTCTTTCCAAAACATTCGATAACGGAATGATCTGTGCTTCTGAACAAGCGGTCATCGCTGATAAAGAAATATATGAAGAAGTGAAATCACAGTTGATTGACAACGGCTGCCACTTCCTGACTAAAGAGGAACGCATTAAAGTGGAGCAGCTGATGGTTTCAGAAGATAATCACTTGAATCCGGATATCGTGGGACGCTCAGCATATCAGATTGCTAAAATGGCAAACGTAAACGTGCCTGAAGATACGAAAATTCTTGTTGCTGAATACCCTGGTGTCGGAAGAGACTTCCCTCTCTCACGAGAAAAACTTAGCCCAGTACTGGCTGCCTACAAAGTCAATAGTTCTGAAGAAGGAATCAAACGTGCTGAAGAAATGCTTGCGTATGGTGGTTTAGGTCACTCAGCAGTTATCCATTCCAACGACGACCAGGTTATCAGCGAGTTTGACAGTCGAATGAAAGCGGGTCGTCTGATTGTCAACGCACCGTCATCTCAAGGTGCTATCGGTGACATCTACAATGCTTATCTCCCTTCTCTAACTCTAGGATGTGGATCGTTTGGAGGAAACTCAGTGTCAACTAACGTCAGTACTATGCATTTAATCAATGTGAAGAAACGTGCGAAACGTACAAACAATATGCAGTGGTTCAAGATTCCACCAAAAGTGTACTTTGAACGTAACTCTGTTCAGTATCTGGCAAAAATGCCCGACATTAAGAAAGCGTTCATTGTAACTGATCCTATGATGGTTGAACTGGGCTATGTTGACCGTGTCCTGTATCACCTGCGTAACCGCCAGGAGTATGTTCACTGCGAAATATTCTCAGATGTTGAACCGGATCCATCTAAAGAAACAGTTCTAAAAGGCGCAGAAGCAATGGCTGCTTTCCAGCCGGATGTCATCATCGCCTTGGGTGGAGGGTCTCCAATGGACGCAGCTAAAGGAATGTGGCTGTTCTACGAGCACCCAGATACAGACTTCAACGGCATCAAGCAGAAATTTATGGATATCAGAAAACGTGTCTACAAGTACCCTACTCTTGGAGAGAAAGCACAGTTCGTAGCAATCCCTACAACATCTGGTACTGGTTCTGAAGTAACGTCATTCTCCGTTATTACTGATACTGAAAAATCAACCAAGTATCCTTTGGCAGACTACGAGCTGACTCCGGATGTTGCGATTATTGATCCTCAGTTTGTCATGAGTGTGCCAAAAGTGGTTACAGCTGATACAGGTATGGATGTCCTGACTCATGCGATCGAAGCTTATGTGTCAAACATGGCCAACGACTACACTGACGGTCTGGCAATCAAAGCGATCCAGCTGGTATTCAAGCACCTGCCTGCTGCTTATCACAATGGTGATGACGAAGTAGCTAGAGAAAAGATGCACAACGCATCAACAATTGCCGGTATGGCCTTTGCGAATGCATTCCTGGGTATCAACCACAGTCTGGCACACAAACTGGGTGCACAATTCCACATCGCTCACGGACGCGCCAATGCAATCCTTATGCCACACGTGGTCCGCTATAATGCCAAGAAGCCAACTAAATTCGTTGCCTTCCCTAAATATGAGCACTTTATCGCAGATGTACGCTATGCTGAGATCGCAAAAGCACTTGATCTTCCAGCCAGCACGACTGAAGAAGGTGTCGAAAGTCTGATCAAAGCCATTTATGATCTTGCTAAAGAACTGGAGATTCCAATGGGTATCAAAAATAACGGCGTTGATAAAAAAGCTTTCGAAGCAGTTGTTGACGACATGGCTGAGCGTGCATTTGAAGATCAATGTACAACAGCTAATCCTAAAATGCCTTTAGTCAAAGAGCTCGCAGAAGTTTACCGTGCAGCTTTTAGAGGCTAAATTATTGCATAGGTAAATTTAATTCAAAAGACAAGACTGATCACTCGGTCTTGTCTTTTTTTGTAGATCAGTCAGTTTCAATTGTCTCCCCTGCTCTGCTGACCGCTAACTTTATTCTTGAGCATGTCTTTCTAACGGGAGCATATTAAACAGCCATGACTTAAGCTTCAATTAAGCATTATGGTGGTAAGTCAAGAGAATAGATTATAAATAGACAACCTAATTTCATAAAAAAGGGTGCACTGAACTAAACCGCCACGCATTCGAAAATACGTTCGGTTTATGTCTTCGGATAGTCGTCCTTAAGAAATAGTTTCTCTTAAGACTCCATCGCCTCCGATCTTGCGATATAGAGTTGGTGATCGCTTAGGAGTGCAAACACCAGACGCACTAATTTTCGTGCAGTTAAGACGAGGGCTCGTTTGTGTTGTGTTTTCGGTACTTCTTTATATTTTTTCTGGTAATAGGCTTCATACTCAGGAATATATCGTCTTACAGAGTTGGCAGCTTGAACTAAGTAATAACGTAAATAACGGTTTCCTGACTTAGACAT
>NZ_FNFK01000058.1:0-2817 GCF_900101165.1 Alkalibacterium thalassium
TGATCTAAGCATGCGCTATGATCACCTATGCGGTATTAGCACCCGTTTCCGGATGTTATCCCCCTCTTATGGGCAGGTTCCCCACGTGTTACTCACCCGTTCGCCACTCATCCACACTCTGCAAGCAGAGTGCTTCAGCGTTCGACTTGCATGTATTAGGCATACCGCCAGCGTTCGTCCTGAGCCAGGATCAAACTCTCATTTTAAGTTTGACTTGCTCATTGTATTACTTGTGAGTTAACCATGTTAACTCGTTTGTTGCCTTCGACTCCAAAAGAATCGAAGACCCCTGCACATTTGGTTGTTTCTACTTTGTTCAGTTTTCAAAGATCTATCTCGTTCAGCTTGCGTTTCAGCAGCAACCTTTATATCATATCATCGTCCTGATTCGATGTCAATGCTTTTATTTAATTTCTTTAAAAGCATTTATTTCGAATCGTCTTCTTTCGAACGACAACTTCATTAGTATACCTTGTTTTCAATTGCTTGTCAACAAGTATTTTATGTTTTGGTGTTACTAGCAATTATCGTTTGCAGCAACAGATTTAATAATAACAGGTATTTGAAGAATCGTCAATGATTAAATTGTATTTAACAATCATTCTTTTGCAAGTTCATTGTATCAAGCTGTCGGCTTGCTCAGCCTTTTATTGTATCATCTTTTTTGTAATTGCTTCTAAGTCTGTCTGTACCGGTCGACTCATTAGTCCCTCTTTATTGTGTGCTGGTATATATACGCAAACTTCACCGTATTTCACTGTCCATCCAGCAATAGACTCTTCACATTCTGAAGATGAAGTCATAGTGACTGTGACATCTTTACCGTAATTAATGAAACAATGTTCATCGGTAATACTGAATTCTTCTTTTCTATCAGTTAGACTACTTTCTTTTATATACTTGTAGTTCACACTAACAGGCTTCTCCGGATGATAATCAAAACTGCCTCCTACCATGTCAATATAAGTAGTCGACTTTTGATAGCTGGCTAATCCAGAATGCCAAAACTAGCCATGACTCACCTTTTTTTACATAGTCTACTATTTTATCTTCTTCGAACTCTGTCATCCATTCTTCCCGGTTATCTGTTTCAGGATCCAGGCGGTTCTCTGAAGCTAATATTACAAGGTCTGGTCTATCTTTCAGATGTTCTGTAAGTTCTTTTCGGTCTGCATATAGGGTAGTTAAACCACCCAGTTTATCCAGAACTTGTGTAAGACCCTCTTTCAATGTATCTCCGTCATGATAATAGTCCCCTAGTACTGCAACAATTTTCCTTTTACCTCCAGTTTACTATGTTTCTCTTTCCCTTTTAAGCCTCTTCTGTTATTATATTCTGTCTTTAATTTAACTGGAATAGTCTCAAGTCATCAGAATCCAATGAACTTTTCATCTTATATAGAGACACTTCTATCATAAAGTATGGTTTATCCCTCTATCTTTCCAGCATATCCATTTTAATACAAAGCGATTTATACGCTTACATTATGACTCACTTAATTTTCTATGATTCTAAACTTACTCATTTTCGTTTTTTACACAAAAAAACTCACATACTCTTATGTAGAGTGTGTGAGGTGAACTACCCACCACTTAAATCCTCCGGATTTTGAAGTGGGGGCTTCCTACGAACTCCATTCTTGTCTGCACAGGTTTCATGCAGACAGAGGAATCGGATATGGGTAGGCTCAAAAGGCAGTCCCTGCCTCATAGGTTTTCTTTTACTTGGCTAACGCCAAGGAATAATCAGTAGGCTTGGTTATCGCCTACATAGACTTGGTTATCGTCTATACGCAAAGTATACAACAAAAAGGACAGATTAACCACTTCAAGCTATCGCTTGACCGACATTCATCTCCCACTTTCACTGGTGCTTCGCACCCATACGCTTAGAAGTGGGAAACTTCTTTCGGAATTACGTTAAACGTAAGACTATATACCGGCGGCCGGAGTCGAACCGGCACGCCCTAACGGGCACTGGATTTTGAGTCCAGCGTGTCTACCAATTCCACCACGCCGGCATGTTTCAATATGAAGATAAGGCGGTAACCGGATTTGAACCGGTGATGAAGGTTTTGCAGACCTCTGCCTTACCACTTGGCTATACCGCCATCCTAAAAATGATATTCAATTAAAACTGGGCTACTAGGATTCGAACCTAGGAATGACGAGACCAAAACCCGTTGCCTTACCACTTGGCTATAGCCCATTGAAGGGCGACTGATGGGGATCGAACCCACGAATGCCGGGACCACAACCCGGTGCGTTAACCACTTCGCCACAATCGCCATATTCTTATTAAAATCATAGCATATTCAACAAATAATGTCATGATGAATTACTGACAGGGGTAGCAGGAGTCGAACCCACATCGATGGTTTTGGAGACCATAGTTTTACCATTAAACTATACCCCTAGAGATGGAGGGAGTAGGATTTGAACCTACGAACCCGAAGGAACGGATTTACAGTCCGCCGCGTTTGGCCACTTCGCTATCCCTCCAAAATACTATGGCGCTGGACAGAGTCGAACTGCCGACACACGGAGCTTCAATCCGTTGCTCTACCAACTGAGCTACAGCGCCATCTTTCAATATCCTGCTTTACGGTCCCGACGGGAATCGAACCCGCGATCTCCTGCGTGACAGGCAGGCGTGATAACCGCTACACTACGGGACCTTACGAAAATCTTTATATGAGACACTGCGAGCTTTCGCTCGAGTGTACCATGTCTGTAGATGCTGAAGCATTGACAGACATGGTAATTGCGGGGGCAGGACTCGAACCTGCGACCTCCGGGTTATGAGCCCGACGAGCT
>NZ_FNFK01000058.1:4182-10749 GCF_900101165.1 Alkalibacterium thalassium
TCTTATATATGAGCCGTACAGGATTCGAACCTGTGACCCACTGATTAAAAGTCAGTTGCTCTACCAACTGAGCTAACGGCTCATGGATCTATGGAGGTTAACGGGCTCGAACCGCTGACCCTCTGCTTGTAAGGCAGATGCTCTCCCAACTGAGCTAAACCTCCAAATATCTCTGAAAATAAAAAAAGAGCTGCACGGCAACGTCCTGCTTTCACAAAGGGAAACCCTTCACTATCCTCGGCGCTGAGAAGCTTAACGGCTGTGTTCGGAATGGGAACAGGTGGATCCTTCTCGCCATCGCCACTATACAGTTTATTGCGTCGTGTTACCGCAGCAACTCTTATATCATACAAAGATATCGACCTAATGTCAACAACTTTTGTAAAAATAATTTGAACTTCTTTTCTCATCACTATTAATCCTCAGCAGGATCCTCGTTCCAGTGCTTAGTTAAAAAACCTGCTCTTCCAGATCCAATGCTATAACGTTTATAGTGAGCAGACTCTTTTTTGTAAAAATCCTGATGGTATTCTTCAGCTGGATAAAAGGGTTTTGCCTCTTCGATAGTCGTAACGATCGGATCTTTGAATTTGCCACTTTCCTGCAGTTCTTTTTTTGACTGCTCAGCTGCTTCTTTCTGTTCCTGATTATTGTAAAAGATCACAGGTCTATAAGAATCTCCTCTATCCGCAAACTGTCCACCTGCATCTGTGGGGTCAGTCTGTCTCCAGTATATCTCTACCAGTTCTCTATAAGGCATTAATTCAGGGTCGAATGTGATTTCTACTGCTTCAGTGTGACCAGTCGTACCGGAAGTGACCATTCGATACGTCGGGTTTTCAACGTGTCCACCTGTATAGCCTGATACAACGGAATGGATACCGGGCTGCGAGTCAAAAGGCTTGACCATACACCAGAAACACCCTCCTGCAAATACTGCTTTTTCTAATTCTGCCATGTAATTTCCTCCTAGTTCTTTTCATGAGTTTTAAGGTCGGAATTGTCTATTCTGATTGTAACACATTGCCTCATGGTTCAAAGAAAAAGGGCTTATCTGATATATGACTCAGACAAGCCTTTCTATATTTTCCTACATCAGTGACGGACAGTTATTTAGCCGAACATCGACTTGAATCTGTATACTTCAGCAGGGATACACTTTATTTGATTTCTGTGACGCCGCCCATATACGGCACCAGTGCGTCAGGAATTTTGATGCTGCCGTCAGCCTGCTGATAATTTTCAAGAATTGCGGCTACTGTACGTCCGACTGCTAGTCCTGATCCATTCAGCGTGTGTACGTAATCGATCTTATCGTCCTCTTCACGTCTATACCTGATCATCGCCCGTCTAGCCTGGAAAGATTCTGTATTAGAGCATGAACTGATCTCCCGGTAAGTTTCCTGCGTTGGAATCCATACTTCTAAATCATATGTTTTAGCTGCGGCGAAGCCAGTATCTCCTGTAGAAAGAAGAACAACTCGATATGCAAGTCCCAGCTTCTGCAGAATCGCTTCTGCATTGGCGGTCATCTTCTCAAGCTCGTCATAAGAGTCTTCCGGCTTAGCAAATTTGACCATTTCAACCTTATTGAACTGGTGGAGACGAATCAATCCTCGAGTGTCTCTTCCTGCACTTCCCGCTTCAGAACGGAATGAAGGAGATAGAGCTGTAAAGTAGATTGGCAGGTCTTTTTCGTCAAGAATCTCGTTCTGATAATAGTTAGTTAACGGGACTTCTGCCGTTGGAATAAGCGTCAGCGGATGGCCGTCGATCTGGAACACATCTTCCTTGAATTTAGGAAACTGCCCTGTCCCATACAGCGCATCATCATTTGCAAGGTATGGAGGGATCACTTCTTCGTATCCGTGTTCTGTCACATGCAGGTCGATCATGAAGTTATAAAGGGCACGCTCCAGTCTGGCACCGAGTCCTTTGTAATACAGGAAGCGGCTTCGGGCAACTTTTGCTCCTCTTTCAAAATCAAGAATTTTCAGGTCAGCACCTAAATCCCAGTGGGCTTTCGGTTCGAAGTCGAATTCAGGCAGATCTCCCCACTTGCGTATTTCTTCGTTTGATTCTTCATCTTCACCGATAGGCAGAGACGGGTGTGGTAAGTTCGGCAGACCTGAAGCAATGGTCTGTGTATTCTCTTCTAATTCATCCAGTTCAGCATCAATAGCCTTGATTTCTGCTCCGACCTGCTTCATAGCCGCAATAGCCTCGTCCGCATTTTCCTTGTTGCGTTTTTTCTGTGCGATCTGATCAGATACATCGTTTCGTTCTTTCTTCAGTTTTTCAGATTTCTGAATCAGTTCTCTGCGTCGTTCGTCCAGCTCTTTCAGTTCGTCGAGTTCAGACGGGTTCACTCCTCGTGTCTGCAGACGTTCT
Source organism: Alkalibacterium thalassium (assembly GCF_900101165.1). Lineage (GTDB taxonomy): Bacteria > Bacillota > Bacilli > Lactobacillales > Carnobacteriaceae_A > Alkalibacterium > Alkalibacterium indicireducens. The sequence goes on from NZ_FNFK01000058.1 coordinate 6,574, forward strand.
TTTACTGCATCAAAATCATTTCGAATCAGCTTGATATCGATCATACCGTTTTCCTTCTTTCTTTTTTATTATCAGATACAAAAAAGCAGTTCTTCTATCCCTATAATCAGGGACGAAAGAACTGCTTTTCGCGGTACCACCCAGCTTCAAAAAGACCGGTGTCTTTTTGCACTCTGCCAGGATAACGGTCTGTACCGAAATAACTTCAGTCTACGCTTCGCTATTTTATAAATGACGATGGATTCAGGGACAGCCAGGATCAGTTTCCACCAGCCACTGACTCTCTAGACCTGCTGCTGCCCTTACTGATTCGTCTTCTTTCTGTTCATTAAGTTGTGCTTCTATTCTACACCAACAGCAGTTATAAAATCAACTCCCATTACACGATTAGAAGCGGTCTCTTACTCCGCTGAAGAAATCTCTCAACCAAGTTGAAAAGACAGTGAAGAAACCTGCCCGCTCGACAGATTCAGCAGCAGCCACGTTAACCGTCTGCTGGGCTTCTCCATTCAGGAATTCCAGATCATCTGTATTGTCGATAACCAGTTGTCCTAGACTTTCTCCCACTGATACAGGCGCTTCGACTTCACCCTTTTCATTGACTACATCGTCATTGGGTACGAAAGTATAAGAGTAGTCTTCCAGATCAGTCCCTTCAGGAAGATAGAAGCCGATAGACTCCGTCGTTACGAGGGAAATGTCTTCTTCCACTCCGTTACGTACAGTTAGATTGTGTTCGTCATCCAGGTTCATTTCTGATTCAATGATTGTTACGTATTCAAACTCACCGAAGCCGTAATCGAACAGTTTAGACGTTTCTTCGAAGCGCTGACCACGGTTCGTAAATCCGTCTCCCGCACCCATAACTACAGATACAAGTCGACGTCCTTCTGCTTTCGCTGTCCCTGTAAATGTCGCTCCGGCAAAACTGGTCGTTCCGGTCTTCAGCCCGTCCACGTCCATGCGTTCATGAGCCAGGCCTTCCAGCATCCAGTTCCAGTTCAGCATATTGATGGCATCAGATGTGCCTTCTCTGAACGTCATACTTGGGATACTTGATGTTTCCAGAACTTCCGGATAATCAGCAATCAGACGCTGTGCAATAGTAGCGATGCCTTTAGCTGACATCACATTTTCAGCATCTTCATCACTTCCCGGGTAATGGTTGCCTTCAAGAAACGAATTGTTCAATCCAGTTGTGTTATACAGCTGATACTCTTCAATTCCCCATGATTCAATCAGTTCTCTTGCACGGTCAACAAATGCCACTTCAGATCCTTCAATTTCTTCTGCCAGTGCAATAGTTGCGCCATTTGCAGAATAGATTGCCAGGGCTTCATACAGTTCCTGAACGGTATAGACTCCGTTCTGATGAAGCGGGACATTAGATAATGCATAATTCTGACTGATCGCGTGTGCGTAATCACTGATTGTGACTTCGTCGTCCCAGTTCAGGTTTCCTGCTTCAATTTCTTCAAATAGAATATATTCCACCAGCATTTTAGTCATGGACGCAATTCCGCGCTGGTCTTCCGCATTCTGGTCAAACAGGATCTGTGAAGTTTCAAAGTCGATCAGCAGTGCAGATTCCGCTTCAACAGACAGGTCATTTTCTTCAGCACTTGCAGCGTAAGTTCCGAAAACGGGCATAGCTAATGCAGCAATAAAAGAGGTTTTTAACAGTTTTTTCCAATCAATCATCATTTAAATAACTCCTAATTCATATAGTTTGTTTTTGTCTTACTCGAAGTCTTACAGGCATTTTTATTCAACATGTTTCATGGTACTCTTTCACTCTAAAAAAAACAACCGTATTTCAAGAGAATTCATATTTTAGACATTCAATTGAAATCGAACCGTTAGAAAAGCCGTCATCATTCTATTTCGCCTTTTGTGTTACTGGACCGGGCTCTTCGAACATAGAAAAGAACGGCACGTCACACTCACCGTTCATCTTGTCCATTAGTATTAAGGGGAAGAACAACCGTAAAGACTGTCCACCCTTCTTTAACTTCTGCTGTAATTTTCCCTTTATGAAGTTCAACAATACTTTGAGCTATCGCAAGTCCAAGACCCGTTCCCGCTGTTTCCTGCGACCGGGAAACTTCGGCCCGGTAGAACCGTTCAAACAGCTGCTCGATAGCTTCTTCCGGAAGGGTTTCGCCATTGTTGCTCACTGTGACCTCTACGTTATTCTCTGATTGAACCGCATTGATGCAGATAAGTGTGCCTCCCTTTCCGTATTTCAACGCATTGGAGAGAAGGTTATGGAATACCCTGACTATTTTTTCCGTATCTCCTCGCATCATGATCGGGGTGTCCGGTGTACGAGTCTTTATCTCCCTGCCTTTCTTTAAAGCTTCCAGTTCAAAGTCGATGGCCATCTGTTCGATCAGCTGCCCCATATCAAACGTAATGTACTCCAGAGGGGTAGTCGTCTGACGTACAGTCGTGTATTCAAACAGATCGTCAACGAGAGCTTTCATCTGCTTTGCTTTTTTGTAGGCAGTATGGACATAGTCAGTAGCCTGACTGGCTGAAGTGAACCGCCGTTCCTCGATCAATCCTAGATAGCCGATAATGGAAGTCAGTGGCGTGCGGATGTCATGACTCACATTCGTTATGAGCTCATCCTTACTCTGCTCGATCCGTCGTTCTTCTTCCATTGCTTCTACAGTCGAATCGACAAGCACATGGATGCTCTCCACGACTTTACCGATATCCCCGCTGTATTTTCCTCTGATGCGATGTGTATAATTGCCTTGTGCAATATAGTGAAGTTCTTTAATAATATGCTGCAGTTCGTACTGGTGATATCGCCTCTTCAGGCGCCAGTATATCGCCACACCAGCAACAATGATAAGGAAGATGAAGACAAGAGGCGTCAGTCCCCACAGTTCCTGATTTCTGATATCAGCCAGCATGTTCCCAAAAATCCAGAAATCTCCAAAGACTTCGGGGAACGAGGTAACCAGCCAGTTGAGTATTTCAAAGACGGCGAAATAGCAGAGAAAGATAATCCCGGCTGTCACGACTGCTTCAAACGCCAATCGCAGTCGTTCTTTATTTGTTAACTGCATGCTGCCTGACCTCCGTTATCAATTCTCTATTTTATACCCTACGCCCCAGACGGTCTTGACAACTTTCTCTCCGCCAGTGGCTTTCTCAATCTTGTCTCGCAGATGACTCACGTGGACCATGACAGTCTTAGCAGGAACGAGACTCTCCTGCTTCCATACTTTTTCAAAAATCTCATCCGCGTTAAATACCCTGTTTGGATTAGTTGCCAGCAGATAGAGGATACCAAACTCCAGCGCAGTCAGTTGTACCGGCACCCCATCCACAGTCTCGACCTGGTGCTGATCTTTTCTAATGACCAGCGGGCCGATCTCCAATTCGTCCGTATCTGCATCCTTCGTTCCATAGCCGCTCCGTCTCATCAGCGACTTGACTCTGGCAAGCACCTCCAATGGATTGAACGGTTTGACGACATAATCATCTGCACCGTTTGTCAGGCCACGAATTTTATCTATGTCAGCTGTCTTGGCACTTAACATCAATATGGGTAGAGACGAGTCTTTCCTTATTTCCTTGACCACTTCCAAGCCGCTTTTCTTTGGCATCATGACATCCAGGATGAGGCAGTCGATGTCCAGGTGCTCCACTTTGTTCAATACGTCCTGACCATCATAAGCCTTTTCAACCTCAAAGCCTTCATTATTTATATATATCTCAAGCAAGTCACAGATTTCTTTGTCATCATCAGCTACCAATATACGCATTGATCCCACCCTCTCATCAATTTCCTCTTTATTTTATCATGTATTGTCCGTGCAACTCATAAAGAATTGTTTAAGGATCACTAGTGTTGCATTAAAAATTTAACTGTTTCATGATATAAAAAAGTCCTTTATAATGGGGTTGGATGACTTATCCAAGACCAAAACAAAGGACTACAACATGGATAAGTATAAAACAAAAATGACCATAAATAAATGGTTTTCCTACATTTCTTTAGAAACATTAAGTGAATCGTCTCGACAGACTATCAGTCAGTTTAATCGCTATTCAAAAAAGTTAACATTTAAGAAAGTTCTGAAACTCTTTCTCTATGCGATTAATGATGAAACCGATAGCCTACGGCATTTGGATCAACAGTTGGTCAACCCAAAATTA
>NZ_FNFK01000106.1 GCF_900101165.1 Alkalibacterium thalassium
AAAGGATTTTTTTATGCCATGGAACAGGTTAATATTTTAATGCAACACTAGTGATGAAATACATAAGATTTTTATCCACACTTTAAGTTTGTGGTATGGTAATCAAGATTATGGAGTGTTGAATTTTATTATGTCTCCTTGCGCATTTAACAGCTCTGTGGCAGGTTTTATTGTTTTGAACAGAGCGAGCTTTATAGAAAATTAACTACCATTAACACAGTAATTGTGGTATCTTACTGAGAGTGTTGGTTCAAAAGTAATCAATAAATTCGAGCGAAATCAACCAGAGGATTTTGTTAAAGTAGGAGAAAAGAAATATGAAATTACTGAAAAATATATTTAGAGTAGCGTTGGCTAATATTGCTAACTTTGGAAGTAGCTTTTTAGTAGGCTTTATCTTACCAGCGGTATTAACTGTAGCGGCATACGGACATTATAAAGAATATACACTTTACCTCAGCTTCGTCTACATATTTAACTTAGGCTTTAATGACGGAATTTATATAAAATACGGAGGAAAAGATCCCGAAAGTATGAATCGAGAAGAGCTGCATGAAGAACACAACTTCATAACGATTTTTCAATTCATTATTTTCATAGGCATGATGGCTGTCTCTCTGTTTCTTCGTGATCCGATATTAACTCTCTTTTCCATTGTTACCTTCTTTAGAGTATTGACTACTTATCATCAAAATTTTGCTCAAGCAACAGGTGATTTTAAGTTATTCTCTAACGGTAATATCTTAAAAAGCATCATTTATATCGGCACATTGCTTTTCGCTATTTTTGTATTAAGAAGTGATAATTATCTTGTATATGTCTTGATGAGTGTCTTATCACATATCACCATCTATTTGTTATACGAAATAACGTATATCAGACGATATGGCTATAGAAAAACCTTAAACTTGAAAGGTAAATTTAATTTATTTTACGTAGGGATTTTCATTCTTTTAGCGAATATGTCACTGACTTTTGTGGGAAATGTCGGAAGTTGGGTTGTTAATTTTGGGTTTGACGTAGAGTCATTTGCCCAATATTCTTTTCAAAACTCAGTACTCAATTTGATTTTGCTCATTGTCAATGCTGTCGGAATGGTGTTTTATAATGTTATTTCGCAACATGAAAATCAAACCATGTTAAAACTAACAAAACGTATCTGTCTCTTCCTTGGTGTGTTTAGTGGGTTAGGATTTTTTGTCTTTAGATCGGTAATTGAATTCTTCCTTCCTCAGTACACTCAGGCAGTTGATTTATTATCAATTACTTTTATATCAATTCCTTATATCATGGTTACAAAAATAATCATTGCAAATTTATATAAATCTAGAAAAAACGAGAAGAAGTATTTAAAAGATGTTGGTCTATTCGCTTTAGCTGCATTCGGTGGAGTAGTGGCTGTGTATTATCTTACGCACAGCTTAGAGGCCATCGCCCTTGCAACAACAGGAGCCTACATTGTGTGGTTCTTATATACAACTCGAATAGAGTATAATTATTTAAAGAGTACCAATAAAGAATTATTGCTTTTGTTAAGCCACTTTGTTGTCTTTTTCTTTACTTCAACTCAGCTGACTATTCTACAAGGAGCTATCGCTTATTTCTTTTATATAGTAGTTGTAACAGTATTATTTAAAAAAGAATTCAAAGGACTAATTGATTACGCTAGAAAATAGAGAAATCTGTCACGAACTTGTACGATTATAGACTCATAAACAGCATATCTTTCATGTAAAATGATAGTCTGTAACTGTCAAGTAGAATTGTGCACTTTTTGCCAGATAACTTTGTGCACTTTTGTTACGTGAAGACTGATTCTCGATGTTTCATTCTATGGCTCTCTCCATTCATATGAATAACTTCACAGCGATGAAGAAGTTGATCCAGAATAGCTGTCGCTATTCCTTGATCACCAAGCATCTTGCCCCAGCTGTCGGGTCCTTTGTTTGAAGTTAAAATGATCGAACTTTTTTCATACAAGTCACTGACTAGCTGGAAAAAGAGGTTGGCTTCTCTTGTTTCCATTGCCATAAACATCATGTCATCAATCACAACTAAATCTGCTTGTCTTATACGCCTCAATCGAATGGCTGATTTTCGGACGTATTCTTCAGTTTTAAGTAAGGTAATCAACTCACCCATTGAAACGAATGCCACTTGTTTCCCTTGGTCGATAGCTTCCAGTCCAAGGCCAATAGCTAAATGAGTTTTACCGACGCCTGGTGGACCTAAGAGGACCAGGTTGAATGTTTGATCCAACCAGTCGCATGCTCTTAATTGAGAAATCTGACGTTTACTTGTAGAAAAGCAAAATAATCCAGCCAGTAAATGTCACTTTATTCCGGCAGTTTTTTTTAAGAAAATGGGTCAATTAAGCGACAGAATCTGT
>NZ_FNFK01000038.1 GCF_900101165.1 Alkalibacterium thalassium
GTATGTGTAAAGTTATTCTCGGAAATTTATTCTAGAAATCTGAAACGTAGTTTATTGTTTTTGTCTTTCTCAAGCCTTTTTTGCTCTTCGAGCTTTTAAAAGGCTTGAGAAAGTCAGTTCTAATTAAATAATTTCTGTAATTGCCCCATTGGACTTGATGGAGAGCCATTATTAGCTATTCTTCCAATTTTTACACCTATTGAAGGTCTATGTTGGCTTTTCTTCAAAGCTGCTCTCACTGCACCCTTAAACTCCGGCTGGAGTTTCGTTGTAAGTTCCGGTATTTTATCTGTTAGCGCTTTGAGAAACGTTCCGTTCTTACGTGCAGATATGATCGCTGCTACATTCCCAGCACCTTGAGCTGAAAACCCTCGTCCTTGTCGTTTCATACGATAACTATAAGGACGATGATTACTTTCGCAAACACCAATCCCTTTATTTACGGGTAAATCCCTCATTTTAAATGGTTTAAGACTTTCCCAATTTCTATATAGATAAGCTTTTAACATGGTAAGTTCTTCCTGAAATTCAGTTGCTTTTTCATTGTTAATTTCAATGCGACTCTCCGTTGTAGCGATTATGGTTTCAATACGATCCCAATCGTATGTACGCACAGCTTCTTTCATTTTCTTTTCCATCTTTTTATCAAAATACATTCGTTGTTTGATTTTCTCGTTTACATGATAAGCATCTCTAAAATGTTCGTGTCGCTGGCATTTGCCAATGATTTGATGGAATTTATCTTTGTCGTAACCACTGCCTCCATCACTGTTTGAAATGACGATCGTCTCGCGTATATCATACAGCGACTCTAACCAAAGGCTTGCACGTTTAAAAGCTTCTTTACTTGATACAGTACTCTCAAACATTTTAGAATTAATTAAGACAGGTCTTTTCTGTTTTCCTTTATACTCTACCCCTTCATGAAACTGAACACGATGAATCTCAGGACGTTTTTTCTCCTTGCCTTTTGTAAGCATTAACCCGTCACCTTCAATAAATAAGACAGGCGTTTTTTTCTTATCTTTCTGAGACGTCTCGTCTTGAAGAGGTGCTGTTTCTGTCCATTCTTGAATGGTTTCACCGACTTTTTGAGTGATAGTATGAATGGTCGTATGACTCAGCGAAAAAGATGTAAGAAGATTAATAGCTTCTTCTGCTTTGCGGTACGTTCCATCTGAAGCTATTTGAGCTGCTTTCATCTCTACAAGAGGAGAATTACGGATTCTAGGCTTTAAGCCGACGGCTTTATCAAAAGGAATCACACTTTTTTCGCCTTCTTTTCGCATACGGTGGCGTTCAAATTCAACGGTTCCGAATGTAAATTGAAGCGTACGGTCAGGCACACTGTCAATCTCATATCCTTGTTCTTTGTAATCATGAAGTAATTCTAAATCAATCTGTTTAATAGCGGCACTGAGTAACTGTTGAGTGATACGTTGAAAAACCGTTTCTAAGGCTAATTCTGCTTCTAAAAGGGAAGAAGAATCCTTTAAAGTTGTGATGATTTCTGATATAATTTGATTCATAAGAAGACCTCTTTCTCTAGCGTTGTCGTTATCTCTAGATTAAGGGTCTTCTTTCTTTTTGTCTAGGTCGAATTTCCCCTCTTCCGACATTAATTTTACACATAGACTAACTATACCAATATTTTAAATGAAAGTTTCACAATCTATCCATAATTAGTAAGTATTGCTACAACCGGCGAGCTTTGCTATAATACAAGTGCTAATCATTTAGACTAAAGAATCGGCTATGATGTTTGATTGTTCAAATCTCAGCCCTTTTTTTATGCTTTGAATACTAGAGCTTTATTCACTTCTGCTCACTATTATTAGGAGGTCTACACCTTGGACTACAGACAACTGGTTGCGGAAGCAATCCACAACGAATTAAAAGATCATTTGGATCTGAACGAAATCAATAACTTATTAGAAAAGCCTAAACATGCAGAACACGGAGATATCGCCTTTCCTGCCTTTCAACTGGCTAAGCTGTTTAGAAAAAATCCTGCTCAGATCGCACAGGAACTTGGAGACAGCATTACCTCACCTATCATCTCCAGCATACAAGTTATCGGCCCCTATATTAATTTCTATTTAAATAAGAAATCAGTATCCCAGGCTGTCATCAATGACGTAATCAAAGAAAAAGGACATTACGGTGAACTGTCTATTGGAAATGGCGGGAATGTGCCTATAGATATGTCATCTCCAAATATAGCCAAGCCGATGTCCATGGGGCATCTGCGTTCAACAGTTATCGGAAATGCCTTGTCAAATATACTTGCAAAAGTTGGCTTCTCCCCTATCCGCATCAATCACCTGGGTGACTGGGGCACGCAATTTGGTAAGCTGATTACAGCTTATAAAAAATGGGGAAATGAAGAAGATGTTCGTTCTGAACCTATTAAAGAACTTTTAAGACTATATGTCAAATTTCACGGTGAAGCTGAAAACGATCCTTCTCTTGAAAATGAAGGCCGTGCCTGGTTCAGAGAGCTAGAATCTGGTAATGAAGAAGCCGTTGAATTATGGAAATGGTTTAGAGATGAGTCCTTAAAAGAATTCGAGAAAGTCTACAAGCGTTTAAACATCTCGTTTGATTCATATAACGGAGAAGCGTTTTATAATGATAAGATGAATGATGTCGTTTCCCTGCTTGATGAGCATAAGCTCCTTACTGTTGATCAGGGCGCACACATCGTCAACCTGGACAAATACGACCTGAATCCAGCGCTTATTAAGAAATCTGATGGTGCCACGCTTTATATGACACGTGATTTGGCAGCTGCTATTTATCGTAAAGATATTTATGACTTTTCACAGTCTCTATACGTCGTCGGTCAGGAACAGTCCAATCACTTTAAACAGCTTAAGGCTGTACTTAAGGAACTGGAATTTGACTGGGCGGATTCAATCCATCATATCCCATTTGGTCTGATTACAAAAGACGGAAAGAAGCTATCTACACGTAAAGGGAAAGTCGTCCTGCTTGAAGAAGTACTTAATGAAGCAACGGCGCAGGCACTCCAACAGATTGAAGACAAGAACCCTAACCTTCCTGACAAAGAAAGAGTTGCAGAACAAGTGGGTGTAGGAGCAGTTGTCTTCCACGACTTGAAGAATGACCGTCTGAACAACTTCGACTTCACAATCGAAGAAGTGGTCCAGTTTGAAGGAGAAACCGGTCCTTACGTTCAATATACAAGAGCTCGTGCAATGAGTATACTGAGAAAGGCCGGCGTGGAATCCCTGTCTCCTTCTGATGCTTTCGCCCTGAGCGACGACTACAGCTGGGAAGTGATCAAGCTGCTCCACGATTACCCTGATACAGTCAGACGTGCATATGAAAACTACGAACCGTCAATTATTGCGAAGCACGCCATCCATCTGGCTCAGGCCTTTAATAAATTCTATGCTAATGTCCGCGTCCTGGATGAAGATCCTGAGAAAGACGCTCGACTGGCCCTGGTTTTCGCCATCACCGAAATTCTGAAAGAAGACTTAAGAATTCTTGGTGTCGAAACACCTGACGAAATGTAATAGTAAAGCTTAATATAGAGGTAAAGCCGGCATCGGAGATCCACGGACCTTCGATGCCGGCTTTGTTTCGTCTGAGCGGATGTCGCGAATGGCTCATATAAGCATGTTATGAACCATTCGTGACTTTAATAGAGTGGCGAATGACCCATATCACTGGTTTTTGAGACATTCACCCCCATTGTTAATCGGTGAACTGCTCATATCTGCAACTTATGGTGCATTCGCAATTAATTGAGATGCAGCTAACTATTCAATGACCCAAATCCTCTTCAAAACAGTAAAAAGGCTGATCTGCAGAACTGCACAGATCAGCCTTTTCTTTATTAAAAATAGAGTTAATCTTTAATCAGTCGACTAGCTGGCTCTCTTTTACTTCAGTTTATCGTTTTCGTAAGTGTGCATTTTCTCCAGTTGAGGAAAGTCCTGCTGTCTCAAGGCCTCATAAATAAGTATATTGGCCGTATTCGACAGATTTAGTGAACGGACATGTGTGTCATTCATTGGGATGCGGAGACACTTCTCCGCATGCTTCCTCATGAAGATCTTAGGAAGGCCTGTTGTTTCCTTTCCAAATAGAAAGTAGTGATCTTTATCTGTATCAGTGAAATCGACGTCTGAATACACTTTTTCAGCGAATTTTGATATCAGATAGAGAGGCTGGTCACCTACTGCAGTCATAAAGGCATCCAGGTCTTTATGGTAATGTATATCTACAGCGTGCCAGTAGTCGAGACCTGCTCGTTTCAGATACTTGTCATCCGTTTTAAACCCGAGCGGTTCGATCAGGTGCAGAACAGTATTGGTACCGGCACACGTACGGGCAATATTTCCAGTATTTGCCGGGATCTGTGGTTCAAATAATGCGATATGGTTTGTCAATGCTTGTCTCTCCTCTTGCTTTCAATTGCATCCAGTCTTTCTCTCAGACCGGTGATTGCTTCGTTGAACTCGGTAATGGTTTCCTCATCGGTTTCCTTGAGTACAGCTTCTTCGAGAAAAGCCAGGACATCTTCATTCGGCCGCTTGCTGATGATAGTGGCTACTGCCCAAGCCGCTGTTCCACGGATCATCGGTCTCGGATCATTATCGATTACATTCAAAAGATCCGGAACAGCCGTGAAGTCTCTGTAATTGGCTAGAGCGATAATCGCATTTCTCTGGAGCGGTTTCTTCCCTCGCCAGGATCCAGCCATTTCTCCGAAAGTCTGCTTGAATTCCTTATTTGAAATAGTCAGGAGAGGTTTAAGTTCCGGCGTCGTGTTGAACGGTTCAGGCTCCATATCTTCATGAAAGTGAGAATCCATCCCTTTATTATATGGGCAGACAATCTGACAGATATCGCAGCCATAAATGACATGCCCCATTTTACGCCGATATTCCTTAGGCATATATCCTTTGGTCTGAGTCTGGTAGGACAGACAGCGCTGAGCATTCATTCGGCCGTCACCAAGTAAAGCATCTGTCGGACACGCATCCACACAGCGGGTACAGTCGCCACATCCGAAATCAACTTCACTATCCGGTTCAAAGGCGATATTCGTAATGATTTCACCGAGATAGACATAGGAGCCGTATTCCTTGGTGATAAGCAAGCCGTTTCGACCAATGAATCCAAGACCGGCACGCTGAGCCACTGCTACATCGACCAGTTCACCTGTATCGACCATTGGCTTGAATGTGACGTCCCCTTCTGCTTCTTGACGGATGTACTCGATCAGCTGATCCATTTTTTCCTTCAAAATCAAATGATAGTCTTTTCCCCACGACGCACGGGCAAATTCTCCGCGACGTTCTCCTTTGACGCGTGGCGCCTTTTCTCTCATTTTGGAGGGATAAGCCAGAGCAATCGCAATGATCGACTTGGGCTGGTCAAAAATCTTTTCCGGATAGATCCGTTCTTCAATTACCCGGTGCTCAAATCCGGAATGATGGCCTTTTTCCTGCTGGGCATGAAGCTTTTCTTCCAGTTCATAGAAAGGGTCGGCGTGCGTGAATCCGATCTTGTTAATACCCAGCTCTTCCGCCTTATCAATGATCTTTTCTTTAAGCAGCTGATTCATACGTGCTCTCTCCTCTCTTTTTCCTTACGTTCCAGTACTAATGACTGCCTTTATTTAGATGCGGCAATTTCTGCCAATTTATTACAGAGTTCATTGTAGCTCATGCCGGAAGCAGCAGCCTCCTGAGGGAACAAGCTGGTTGGCGTCATGCCTGGCAGTGTGTTGGCTTCTATACAGTAGACTCCGCCATTATCAGACACCATGAAATCAATGCGCGAATAGTATTCCAGTCGAAGTGCCTTGAAGACTTCAAGTGCTGTCTCCTGCATTTTCTCAGCAATTGCAGGATCCACTTCTGCTGGGCAGATTTCAACGGTTGCTCCTTCCTGATACTTGTTTTCATAATCATAGAACCCTGTTTTAGGGATGATCTCGATAACAGGCAGGGCCTTTCCTTCAAGAACCCCAACAGAAAATTCGCGACCGCTTATTTTCTCTTCAATCAGAACTGACGGAGAGTACTTCTTGGCTTCTTTGACTGCCTGCTTCAAGTCCTCCTGGTTGTCCACGATATACACACCGATACTTGATCCGCTGGCGTTTGGTTTAACTACGCAAGGTACAGGGCTGGTCGGTTCGTCTGACTGTTCCAGCACTTCCCATTCAGGCGTCAGAATACCTTGTGCTGACATGATTTCTTTAGAAAGGATCTTGTTCATGGCAATAGCACTGCCTAAATAACCAGTTCCTGTGTAAGTAATGTCATACAAGTCAAATACTGCCTGAAGTTGACCGTTTTCGCCTAGTTCCCCGTGTAGAGAAAGGAAGACGAGATCCGCAGACTGACAAATTGGAATGATGTTTTCTCCAATCATTTCGTTAGGCTTTTCCTTTTGGGCTTTCAGCGCATCAAGGTCTGGTATCTGCTTTTTGACTTTGTACTCATATTTATCTTTCTTTAATTTTTGGTACGCCTCTTCGAAAGTCACTGCTTCACTGGTTCCGAAATACAGATCCAGCATAATGACTTGATGCCCGTTTTCCATAAGAGCATTGGCAATCAGACTTCCAGAACTTAATGATACTTCTCTTTCATGGCTGTAACCGCCGGCTAGCACTACAATATTCATAATTAACTCCTCCTATAACGTCTCTATGTATTATACACCATGACCTTCAGACATAGTAATGTTTTAAGTGAGTTTTACCGAGTTGAGCATTTTTCAGCGCAAAAAAAACGTATCGCCTCGGTGTCAAGCACTGCGAAACGATACGTTGATGAAGCCTTTGAAAATTCACGTTTTTTTATCAGCTTCTGATGGGTTGACTGATAAAAACCAATGAACCAAATTAGCTTATGAAGTATATATTAGCATCTCCTGTATAAAAACACAAGGCTATGCGCCAAATAAATCCTTCTAAATCGTGACAATTCTAATGTATAATTGTCAATTTTATGCTGAATCCTCCGATTCGCCTATCAGGATAAGTAAATCCACTGTAATTTCTTTCAATTTTGTGCGTATATTATCAAAGTCTGCTTTAATATGCCAGCCAAGTGGGGTCATGTTTATAAAGTCTTCCACTAGTTCTTCAGGCAGCTGAAAGGTGTAGACAACAGATTCTTTTCGGACATGAGTATAATGTTCTTCGAATTTCTCAACAACTTGAACATTGGAGTAAGTCTGTTTCGATTCTTCCTGTAATTCCCGCAATTCTTTTAGGTACCCTCGATTCGGGACGACTTTGATCACCTGTCCGCCTTGTTTGAGCAGTCTGTCAAATTCACTGTAATTGGATGGAGACAGAATATTTAAAAGCGTGTCATACTGGTGTGAAGCAAAGGGAGAACGAGCCAGATCAGCAGTTAGAAAGAAAATGTCTTCATGACTGGCAGCCGCCAGATTGATACCTTCCTTTGAGATATCGAAGCTTATAATTGGCCCCTTATACCCATTTTTCTTCAAATAGGCACTGTGAGAGCCTTCACCGCATCCGATATCTAAAAGAACGCCTTCTGGGTGCTTGATCAGTGACTGGATCTTATCAAGCAACGGCACCCACAGTCCGCTTTCAGCTAGTCGTTGTCTTGACAGAAGCATGTCTCTTGTATACTCGGACTTCATGCTTTTCTGCAATAAAAATAACGTCCCTTTTTTTGAGAGATCAAACTGATGACCATCCCGACAGATCACCTGATGATTATTTACGGATTCGAATGCCTGGCTGCATACCGGACATTGAAACAAGTGAAGATGATCTTCAAGAAATACCTGTGCTTTATCTATTTTCTTTAACATGTCATGCCTCTTTTCAAATGCTTTCGATATACCTTTTCCCTTTATCATGATATAACGAAACTAACAAAGATGAAAGAATGATTCATAAATGCCCTGGGATGTGAACTACCCACCACTTAAATCCTTTGGATTTTGAAGTAGGGGCTTCCTACGAACTCCATTCTTATCTGCACAGACTTCATACAGACAGAGGAATCGGATAGGGGTAGGCTCAAAAGGCAGTCCCTGCCTCATTGATTTTCTTTTACTTGGCCAATGCCAAGAGGTTTTTGCTGGCATTGATATTGCCAATGCCCTGCTGGATAACGGATACGAAGAAGGTCGGGCGATACCTATCGCAACAGACCAGGCGAAAGATTGGGCCGATAACGCCTCAGAAGATGAGATCCGTTCATTCAAATACAGTGATAATCCAGACAAGCAGGATCAGCATGACGACACAACAAATGAAAAGCTGCTGGACAATGATGTTCTGGTTTACTTTGAAGAAGAGGAATGGAAGGTACGGACGAAAGACGCCAAACGTTCTGACTCGACCTTTGACAGTAAAGATGAAGCAGTCAAGCGGGCCAAAGAAATAGCAGATAATAAAGAATCGAACGTCATTACATTTACGAAAGACTGGAAACGGCAGTAAACGTTTTAACTCATATTAAAAAGCGCCTGAACCACGCAGGATTTGATCTGCTGTGGTCAGGTGCTTTTTATCAACTCATTACTGTTACCGACTTAACTTATTCTGATTCACGAAGAAGCGGCATACTCATGCATCGTGGGCCCCCGCGTCCGCGGGACAGCTCACTTGAAGGAATTTCGACGACTTTTATTCCATTTTTACGCAGCAGATCGTTGGAGACATAGTTACGGTTATAAGTTATAACCACGCCTGGTTTGACTGCTAACGTATTTGAGCCGTCGTTCCACTGTTCTCTCGGCGCAGCGATCGGGTCGCCTCCTCCACATGGGATGAGGTTGATTTCAGGCATATTCAGCACATCTTTCAGGAGATCAGTCAAGTCTGTATGATGTGAGACCTTGATCTGTCCTTCCACTTTGGAAGGTTCCAGCATATAGATTGACATTTTTTGGTCCAGATCCTGTATACCGGGATGGATAGTAAATGCATCTTTATCCACCATTGTAAATACTGTGTCTAGGTGCATCATTGCTCTGACATGTGGAATTTCGATTGCGAGGATCTTTCTGAACTTATTCTGCTTGTCAAAAAGTGAACGAGCCAGTTCTTCGATGGCCCGACCAGATGTGCGCTGGGAGACACCTATGGCAAGGACATCCTCACTTAAAACAAGGATATCTCCACCTTCGATCGTCGTATCCGAATTGCGGTCACGCCAAATCGGCAGCTGATCCCCTTTAAAATCTGGATGATATCTTGCGATCGTTTCCATAAACAGTGATTCTCTTTTTCGGGCTTCGTAGGTCATTTTATTGATGGACATGCCTTTACCTAATGTGGAGGCAATGTCTCTCGTATAATAAAGGTTAGGCATAGGCTGCATCAGAAACAGATCCTGATCTTGTCGATCGGTCAACCATCCAAGCGAACGAGACTGAATGTCAAGCTTATCCGTTCTTACTCCTGCCATCATCGTATCGACCATGTCTTTCGTATTCATTGACAGCAAGTAGTCTGATAAGGCGTCTTTAACATCTTTGATGTATATACCTGACTCTTTGATTATCTGATCAACTAAAGTTTGATGCCCCTGTTGCGCATCAAGAGCTTCCGCCACTAGTTCTTCCAAGTAAACAACTTCAGATCCATTATCCTTCAGGGCTTCTGCAAAAGCATCATGTTCCTGCTGTATGATCGGCAGATAAGGGATGTCATCAAAGAGCAAGTCTTCCATAGTAGAAGGAATAAGGTTTTCCACTTCCCGTCCTGGACGTTTTAATAGAACGGATTTCAGCGGATCGATTTCTGAATTGATATTGAATAGTCTAGGCATGGTGTCCTCCTGATAAGCTTTAGTATAGATATTTAAAATATAGTATAAATATTCATTCAAGTACAAATGGAAAGAGAAAAGATTGCTCTTCTCCCTTTCCTTCTTATTCTTCTAGAAATACATCTGGTGATTCTGTATAGTCTGGTGCAGGAGCTACGTTTTCAGGTTTGCGTTCGTAGCGGATCGGTTCATCGTAACCATCATCTTCAGCCATTTTCTGTTCCAGCCACATTTCTGTCTCCATCAATGCCTCATCAAGATGATTGACTGCTTTGCTCTTAGTTTCCTGAGCCTTCGTTTTCAGTTGTCTCTGAAAGTCTTCTCCTGACTGTGGTGCAAAAAGATAAGCTGCTGCTGCTCCAGCTAAGGCACCCAATGCCATTCCTATTCCGAAACTACCTTTTGACATGCTGTTTTCCTCCTAGTTAGTAAGTGATTTTTCCAGTGACACAAGTTCTATGCAGGTACACAATGCTTCCATTGCAATTTCCAGATCATCTAGTTTGGCAAAACTTGGAGCCAGTCTGATGCTGTTATCCTTAGGATTGATGCCATAAGGGTATGCGGCATTTGCAGGAGTCAATTCGATCCCGATCGCTTTCATTTTTTCAACGATATCTGTTGCACAACCGTCCTGAGTGGTCAGATGAATGAAATAGCCACCTTCAGGTTTGGTCCACTGAACAAACGTGGATCGGTCTCCGGAAAAGTACGCAGAGAGAATCGTATCGACCCAGTCAAATTTAGGTAAAAGAATTTCAGCGTGCTTTTCCATGTGCTCCTCGATCGTTTCTCGGTCTTTCAGAAACAGGACATGGCGCATCTGATTGATTTTATCAAAACTGATGATCTGCTTACTGAACTCAAGAGCCAGTTCGTTGATTCGTGCTTCTGATGCACCCATAGCCGCTACGCCAGACCCGGGAAGTGTCATTTTAGAAGTAGACACATACTGTATCACCCGGTTCTCATTTCCAGCTTCTTTACACGCTTTCAGGAGATCTGCAGCCTCTTTCTTATGATCAGTCAAGTGGTGAACGACATACGCGTTGTCCCATAGGATAATGAAATCCTCGTAAGCCGTGAACATATTCGCCAGACGGGCGACTGACTTATCGGAAATCGTTTCTCCAGTCGGGTTATTGTATGTAGGCACTACAAACATCCCTTTAATCGCCGGATCCTGTGCAACCAGTTTTTCAACTGTTTCCATATCAGGACCCTGACCGGTCAGCTCGACCGGAATCATTTCTATACCTAGATGATCCAGCATGAACCAGTGCCTGTCGTATCCTGGACTCGGACAGATAAATTTGACCTTTTCTTCTTTTGACCAGGAGTCTTTAGCTGTGTACATGAAGTGCACAAGTGTTGCATACATCAGCTGAAGACTGGAATTGCCTCCGACAAAGGTTTCCTCCACTTGTGTATTCAACAGGGTACCGAAAAGTTCCCGAGCTTCTTTTAGACCAAAGAGCCCTCCATAGTTTCTTATGTCAAGTTCATCTTCACTATACCAGTTTTCGATGCGTGTTTCATTTAATAAAGCTTCAGAAAGCTTCAACTGATCTGTTGAAGGGATCCCTCTGGCGATAGTGATGTCAAAGGGTCGATTTTTATACAGAGCATACTGAGATCTCAACTGCTCCAGACGTTCACTTATTTCTTCATTAGACATGACATTTCTCCTCTCGTTGCCCTGCACTTAGCAGAAAGCAGACTAGCTAGTCATCATTATACCTTATCTTAGAAGATTTTAAAAACGACGAATCAGTGATGATAATGGACTGACCCGCTTTCTACAAAACTTCCTGGATTTTGCGCAAGCATTCATCATGATCATGCGCCCTTGCTGGACACTGATAGCGACCGAAAAAGATCATTCGGTGATGCGCAATACTCCATAGTTCTCGCGGCAGTTTTTCCATCAGGATCTCTTCGACTTGTTTGACTGTCGCTTTTTGAGAACAGATATTGAATCGTTTACTGATACGTTCCACATGGGTATCGACGGCAATAGCCGGTTCGTCAAAGGCCACACTCATGACGACATTGGCCGTTTTTCTGCCGACGCCAGCCAGACTTTCAAGTTCTTTGTGTGTTCTCGGCACTTCGCCGTTAAAGCGGACGACCAGGTCTTCTGAACATTTCTTTAAAAACTTAGCTTTATTGCGGTATAGTCCGATCGTATTAATTTTGTCCATGATTTCTTCCACTTCAGCTTCCATCATCGCCTCAGGATTCGGATAAGCTTCAAATAGCTGGGGCGTCACTTTGTTTACTCCTACATCAGTAGTCTGTGCACTCAGTATGACAGCTATCAGCAGTTCGAAAGTATTTTTATGTGTCAGTTCAGCTTTCGCATCAGGGTACAAAACACCCATTGCCTCGATCAGTTTGGTGGTTTCGGTCGCATTCAGTAATTCTGGTTCTTTCATCCCAGCATTCTCTCCTTATTCTGTCGTCATGTTCTCAAGTATTGTTATTATTCTTCAGCCAGTTATACATCGGCACGGGTTTTTCTTCGTCATCATTTTCACTATCTGACGAATTGGTAGACTGATTCTGTCTGTGCCGTCTGGACTCTTTCTCGACCTGCTCTTTTGTGCGAATGTTTTTCTTTTCCCATGTCAGCAGGATCCTGTCGATGTATTTCAGGCTGTAGACCTGGCTCAGTACAGCTTCACGCAAAGCTGCTTCAATCAGGTCGATCGGGTAGTCATCTTCATTCAGCCACATATCAAGCGTCTGTATTTCTATTGCGGACAATCCTCTTCCGAATTCTTCTTCGAACAAACGGTAAAGATCTTTTGAAGACAGCTCTTCCTTTTCTTTCTTCACCCTTTTCGACTGTTCTTCCTGCAGGTAGACAAGTTTTTCGTATAACAGATCAAATGAGAATTCATCTTGAGTCTTCCCCTCTTCATTTGTGCTGGTCTCTATTGTGATAATTTTTTTTGTCATCAGCTGGTGAATCGCTTTGTATGCTTCTTCTCTTGATACATCCAGTCGCTCTGCAAGCAGTTGACTGTCAGGAAAGCGCTGGCCGTTTTCAACTAGAGAAAGAAGCTGAATGAGAACAACCAGATCAGTATTTGTCAGCCCCAGATCTTTATAATGCATCAGCAATGGATTAGGGATAAGTGTCTGACCGGCTTTTATCCACTTTATAAGGTCTTCAGCCATATTTCGGCTCCTTTCTAACTTTTCCTCACAATCAATGAGGTTCATTATTTAAAAAAAGGACTGGGTAAAATGCCCAATCCTTTTTATTGCGGTCACTGCTTCTTATGGATAAATACGGTTCAATAGACGTGGGAACGGTATGGCTTCACGGATATGTTCAGTTCCGCTGATCCAAGTCACCGTACGCTCTAGTCCCAGTCCGAAACCGGAATGAGGGACACTGCCGTATTTGCGCAGATCCAGATACCATTCATATTCACTGACGTCCAGGTCGAACGCTTTAAGCTGCTTACGCAGGGCATCATAGTCATCTTCACGCTGAGATCCCCCTATGATTTCGCCGTATCCTTCTGGAGCAATAAGGTCTGCACATAAGACGATATCTTCACGAGTCGGATGTGGCTTCATGTAAAATGGCTTGATTGCTTTCGGATAGTTCAGGATAAAGACAGGCTTATCGAACTGTTCAGCGATAAAAGTCTCTTCTGGTGATCCGAAGTCTTCTCCCCAGGTCACGTCAAAGTCATTTTTATTCAACAGCTCAACTGCTTCATCATAAGAGATTCTTGGATAAGGCAGAGCCGTGTATTTTTTAAGTAGGTCTTTATCACGCTCAAGAACATCCAGAGCTTGATCACAGTTATCCAGGACACTCTGGACAAGATAAGCGACATATTGTTCCTGAATTTCCAGAGAATCGTCCTGATCCATAAAGGCCATTTCAGGTTCAATCATCCAGAATTCGATCAGGTGACGACGGGTCTTGGATTTTTCTGCCCGGAAAGTCGGACCGAATGAAAAGACTTTGCCAAGAGCCATAGCTCCTGCTTCCATATACAGTTGCCCACTTTGAGACAGGAAGGCATCTCTGTCAAAGTATTCTGTGTGGAAGAGTTCAGTCGTGTTTTCTGCCGCACTACCAGTCAGGATTGGCGGATCGATTTTAGTAAAGCCTTCTTTATTGTAGAACTCATACGTTGCACGGATGATTTCATTTCTGACCTGCATCACTGCATGCTGCTTTGAAGATCGCAGCCATAAATGACGGTTATCCATAAGAAACTCGGTACCATGTTCTTTCGGCGTTATCGGATAATCAACTGACTCGCCGATCAATTCCAGGCTGTCGACATGTATTTCATAGCCGAATTTAGAACGTGTGTCTTCCTGAATTGTTCCTTCGACCCAGACGGAGCTTTCCTGCGTAATATTTTTAGCTGTCTGAAACACTTCCTCAGAAACTTCACTCTTAACAACAATCCCCTGGAAAAAGGCTGATCCGTCCCGTAGATTCAGAAAGGCAATTTTCCCGCTTGAACGCTTATTGGCAATCCATGCCCCAATTCTTACTTTCTCTCCGACATGCTTACTCGCTTCTATTATCTGTATCTTCTTCACGTTAATAATTCCCTTCCGATTTAAATATTATCAATGGTACGCAGCCATTCACCTGTCTGCAGATTGACGATATAATAGCCTAACCTGTCATTCTCGTTGCGGTAGCTGATTTCCCAGACCGGTGTATCGTCGATCATGCCGATCCGTGCATTTAAAATCTTGACTGGATTTCTGGCTTCCCGAGTCATTCTAACTGCTTCCTGTTCAGAAATAGTATTTTCTGCAGAGAAAGAAGTGATCTGACCTCCATCTTGTTGAACGATATAAATACGTTCTTGTCCTTCTTCATTCGTTCCAGTCACCGTCAGGTAGGTTTCCGTTCCGTTAAACCAGTGAAAGTCCGATACCTGGTCCAGGTTCGTCCGTTCCCTGACAAATGCGACCGTATCTGCTTGTGCACGAGTAAACGTTGTGGTCGATCGCTGATATAAAACAATCGTTCCGATAATTATCAGACTCAATGTAATGGCGAGACCAATTATAATTTTTTTCACTTGTCTCTCCTCAATCTGTTTCCATTTATTTCAACTTCTCTAGTATAGCAAATGACACTGGAGAAATAAATATCTGGGTCATTAATCTTTGCCTTCAGTTTGTCTGAAAAATGTCCGAGTTTCGTCTATGATCTTGTCAAGCGGATATTCTTCCAGCACCAGTCCTTCAGGCAGCGAGTCGGTAAATGCAGAGCCATAACTCGAATCAATAATCCGTCTATCCAGAACGATCCAGATGCCTTTATCATGAACTGAACGAATCAGTCTGCCGATTCCCTGCTTGAACTTCATTACAGCTCTAGGCAGAAGGTCATGTACAAAAGGATTCATTCCCTGGTCACTTAACAGCTGGTGTCGGTGCTTGACCAACGGCATATCCGGTGAATCGAACGGCAGTCGAGTCAAAATGACCAGTTTCAGTTCATCTTCTGGAAAATCTACCCCTTCCCAGAAACTGTCGGCACCAAGCACAACCACTTCTCGCGCTTTTTTCACCTGCTTGGCAATCTTTAAAGGAGTACCTGAAATGTTCTGTGCAAGGATAGTCTTTCGGTTCAAAGTCGGACGATTTTTCAGAAGCTGATAGACAGCCTGAATCGTTTCCTGTGACCGGAATAGAATAAGCGTATTTTCGCTCGTCTGTTTAAGTATATTTTCAAGTTGTCCCGCCAGCTCGGAAGCATAGGCGCCACGTTTTAAATGGCCGACTGCTGTCTGCTGATCTGGAACAAATAGTCTCCCTTGCTTCTGATAATCAAACACAGAATCAAAGCTGCTGAATTCAGCCTGCTCAAGACCGAGTGCCAGCTGAATATAGCTTGTCGATCCTTTAACTGACAGGGTGCTGCTCGTTAACACAAGATGATTGACTGCATGCAGCCTGTTATGGAGCAGTTCTCTGCTTCCATGATTATACTGGTAAAAAGTCAGGGTGTTCCATGGTGAAGGCGAGTAAAACCTGATCCCTGTCAGGCTGTCTTTTTCCTGTCTGAAAAACATTTCGGTCAGTATCTCTGATAAGTGCTGCGTTCGGTCAATAACAAGCTGAAGGCGTGACGACAGTCGTTTGATTTCTTTAGACAAAGCTTCTGATTCAGATTCCAGAAGTTCAAGAATCTGATTGCCCATATAAATCATTT
This sequence comes from Alkalibacterium thalassium, assembly GCF_900101165.1. Taxonomy (GTDB): domain Bacteria; phylum Bacillota; class Bacilli; order Lactobacillales; family Carnobacteriaceae_A; genus Alkalibacterium; species Alkalibacterium indicireducens. Next base: position 16,033 of record NZ_FNFK01000038.1, read on the forward strand.
CATCGATCGTAGCTTTTACCCGTTTATTTTCTTTTTTCATTCCGACTGAAAGAGCATTTAAATCGATCTTATGATCTTTCCATTCGACAACTGTGTCGGAGTAATCATCTGACTGACGAATACGGGCGATCCATGAGTCGGACCATTCCTGCCATTCTTCATTTAGGATGTGAGCCGCTGAATCCAGAGATCTGATCTGATAATCTTTAACAGGACTATCCGCTGCCGCATCCAGCTGATTAAGAATGGAATCTTCTTTGTCGATAGATCCAATCTGCTTGAGATCCTTGACGAGTGAACTGACTCTTAATGAAAGTGTAGCACTCTGATCGATGACATCCGGTAAATGATGGGCTTCGTCAATAATGACATTCCCACTTTGAATAATAGGCTGAGCCTTTTTCCAGTCAGCCAGCAGATAGGCATGATTAGCTATAATGATCGCAGATTCTTCGAGACGTCTGTTTCTACGGTGTAAGAACTCATACGATTCAAAAACAGGAAGAGGGGTCAGGCGTTCTGAGGGCCGAATATCCTTCCAGAATGCATGAGCCATATGTGCTCCGGACCCGATTTCTTCAAGGTCACCCTCGGTTGTTTCAGTCAGCCAAACTAGTATTTTCATGCAGAAGATAGCTTCTGTATCAGTAGCTGCTGTGTTTTTCCATTTTCTGTAAAAAGCTGAAAGTGAAAGATAATGCGACTCACTCTTGGCTACAGCTACTGCTTTGGAGAACGGCATCTTCTGATTGAGCACAGGAATAATATCGGCTGAAAGCTGCTTTTGAAGAATTTTAGTATAAGTAGAAATGATTATTTTGTTCTCTTTTGAAGCTAAGTAGTAAGATGGAAAAAGGTAACCATACGTTTTTCCGGAACCCGGAGCAGCCTCAATGAGCTGTGTATAGTTTGGAGTATCTTTTTTCAAGTAATTGAATAAGGTATTCATCATCTCAGACTGGCCGCTTCGCCAGTCCAAACCAATATGAGATAAAACAGACCTTTTCCCCTCTTCATTATAGGGATAGACAGGCTGTTTTCTGTACTGCTCCTGAACAGTCGGACTGATGGGCTTCTTGATAGCCATATCTCCCACAATCATAAGAGAGTCACTTAAGTCACAGGGATTCTTCAGCATATCATCCAGAGCATCTCTGAAAAACAAAGCCGTTTCAGCTGTAGTACTGGGTGAAAGGTCTGTAAGAGACTCAATAGTAATCAGAGGAAGGCTTCTGATTTTGTCATCCAGTTTATTCAAAAGAAATACCGTTGCTTCTGCATCAGATAACGCGTTATGGGCCTGCTCGAGTTTATAGCCAAGGGAGGCAGTCAATTCCTTGAGCTGGTAACTGTCCTCAGAAGGATAAAGGATCTGAGCCAGCTCTACTGTATCAACAGCCGGAATACTGAGCGGTTTTAAACCGGCCCTTTCAAGACATTCATTTAGAAACTGAAAATCAAACCCTACATTATGTGCAACGAAAATCGTGTCTTCCAGCAGGTGTCGGATCACATGAGCGATGTCTTCGAAATATGGTGCAGTCGCCAGATCCTGAGTGGTAATACCTGTAAGATCTCTGATGGTTCTGCTGACCTTGCGAGAAGGGTTGACGAATGTATCGAAAGACTGGATGATGTCACCGTTTCTAACCAGAAGACAGGCGAACTGGATCATTCGTTCATCTCGACCGATACTGGCTCCCGTGGCTTCGATATCGACGACAGCGTATAACTGATCTTTTTTCATAAGCCCCTCCTTTCTTTCTGACACTTCATACTGGAGCAGAATCGTCAGATGTATTTATTTTCTTTGAGCCAGTTTAGAATAGGCCCGGTTTTATTTTCAACAGCACCCAAAACCACAGCTTTTTCAGCAACCTGAATCGCTTCTCCGAGCCATGGCCCACCTCTGCTGTCCGTTTCTTCCATGATGATCCGCCCGTTTACGGCCAGTTCTTCACGTGACTGGATAGGCAGTGTAAGAATAAGGCGTGCAGCAGTACGCTTATCGAATGGAAGCTTAAGCATCTGCAAAAGATCTTCCGCCTCCCAAATTAATGGTGAAGAATAAGTGTAGACAATATAATGATTCAACGGGTAGTGATGGCGGTATAATATCAGTTCCAGCAATTTGACGCTGTCAGTAATCAACTGGTTGGAAAGACGCCAATTTTTCAGGAAGGCCACTGCTTCTTTGGGATCATTTATTCCCATGAAATAAAGCAGCAATGCCCAGACATGTCGCTCTTTCTTAAGTGGTTTGGAAATAAGCGAGAAGCGTCTCAGCGCCACTTTTCCGTACTTCAACCCAGGGCAATGGGCATAAAGACTTGTTGTAAAGAAGGCTTCCATACCCTGGAGGACATACTCTCCCATAGCCATTTTTACAAATTCCACCTGAATACGCTCGACGGCAATGTTTTCAAGTAGGTGCGCATTAACCACAATCGCATAAAAGGTATCAGCCTCAAGCTGAAAGCCGAGCTGAGAGGCAAATCGAACCGCCCGCATCATCCGCAGGGCATCTTCGTGGAACCGTTCTTCGGGCTTGCCTACTGCACGGATGATCTGTTCCTTCAGATCACGCTCCCCGTCAAAGAAATCCTGTATGTTTCCTTTGTTATCCATTGCGAAAGCATTGATTGTCAGGTCACGTCGCTTCAAGTCTTCTTCTAAAGAGCGCACAAAAGTGACCGAATCAGGACGTCTGTAATCTTGATACGTCGATTCGGTCCGAAATGTAGTAACTTCATAACTTTCATCGTCCAGCAGCACCATGACTGTTCCATGCTCGATTCCTACATCAACAGTCCGTTTGAACAGCCGTTTAATTTCTTCAGGAAAGGCACTCGTTGCAATATCTACGTCATTGACTGTTTTTCCAAGGAGGGCATCTCTGACACTGCCTCCGACAAAGTATGCTTCAAAACCCGCAGCCTGAAGTGTCTCCAGAACGGGCAAAGCCTTCTCGAATTCTCCTTTAACTGGTACTTTTAAGGTCATATATACGGGGTACAAATCAGTGACGCATTCTACCCCTTCTCTCCTTTATCACTTAACTGTCTGCTTCGTCCCTGCCATCATGACGCTCGAAACGGTACGCATCTCTACTTTGAAACTTGTCCATGATGGCGTCGAACGAATCAGATAAGTCGATATCTAAAGAGTTGGCAAGACTGATCAGAACGAACAGGACATCGCCAAGCTCTTCTTCCACCCTTTTTTCCTCTTCGGACTCTTTTTTCTGTTTTTCACCATACCGATGATTAACTTCTCTTGCCAGTTCGCCCACTTCTTCAGTCAAACGAGCAAGCTGCCCTAAAGGAGTAAAATATCCAGTCTTGAACTGACTGATATAGTCATCAACCTGTTTCTGCATGTCTGTCATGTCTGTCATCTGTTTACTCCCTTAGCTGATGGTTTCAGGAGGACGAGACACCGTTCTCCATTTTTTCTTCGATATGTTTTAGTTCTTCTGCCAGGGAGTAAAAATCATCCCGGTTATCTGTTTCAAGTGCACGATCGATATCTTCCAGCACCTGCTCGCGCTGTTTCTGAAGATAGAAGGTATCGACCGCTTCGTCTACCTGTTCATCGATCTCGGAAGTCATGCGGTCGTTCCATTTTGCATAAGGGTTGTCTTCGAGAATTGCTGCATATTCAGGTGACAGCAGCGAATCCTGGAAAAGCAGTTCGATATACAAGTCTGTATGCCAGTTCAGCCTGACTTCGTGGAAAGCCTGCTCAGGGTGGTCATATTCCTGACCATCCTTATAGAACCGGAATGCTTCATCTTCTGTTCCAACGGTCGCCATTCTAATTCCACGAGGAGTTTTATTCGCTTCTTCTACAAACTTTGTCTTGTTGAGTACAATATCATGGTTGAGTAAATAGTTTAAAATCCACATCGATTCTCTGCGTTTCATCTGATAGCGCTGCAAAAACCACTCGAGAAATTTCTTCTTGTCTTTTAACTTTACGCGACTATACATTAAACTCCCCTCCTTTTCTATGCTCACTTATAGTATACCAAAATTATAGGCCATCTTCATACTTAATCCACTCACGGTATGTGTCAAGACTTTGGCGGAAACTTTTTTTCTAGAGATGGTAACTCTTCAATTTTAATATTAAAATGGCTCATTCTGTGTGTTTCATTACCCAAACATTTTCTTCAGTTGTCCCATTGGACTTGATGTGGAACTATAATTAGCTATTTCTCCCATTTTAACGCCTACAGAAGGACGATTAATCTTTTTCAAAACAGCTCTAACAGCGCCTTTAAATTCAGGGACAATGGTTTGTTCAAATGCAGGTAGTTCGGCTCTTAAAGCTTCTAAAAGCGTTCCGTTTTTACGAGCTGAAATAATTGAAGCTAAGTT
>NZ_FNFK01000089.1 GCF_900101165.1 Alkalibacterium thalassium
AATCGGAACATGCTTAACATTTGGGCAAGCCTCACACTTATACACGCGGAATCCATTAGACAAATCCCCACAATGCAGAAACTTATCAACTTCTTTTATAATAACTTGGCGTATCTTTCCTTTGTTATTTTTTAGAAAATTCTCCCAATTATTATTGTCCAGAAATATAGCTTTGAGTTTATTCATTTCTATGCGAATGCTTTTCTCTACCATACGTATAGTGTACCTTTAAATCCCCTCTCTTTTCAAATCAAGTGATAGTGATTAACGTTTGAGGTGATAGGCTTTCTAGCGGGTAAAATTTTATACTTTCCTATTCTATAAAAAAAGTGCGAATGAATCAGTAATCGATTCATTCACACATTCATTATTTAACCCTAAAGGCTAATCGATAAATTGTACTCATTCTTAATGTTCATTTGGATCATTTTCAGCATCTTCATGTGTTTTATGAACGGTTCCTGGTAAATGATCAGGTCCAGCATAAATAGTATACAATTTTAAAGGGACATCTCCTGTGTTCGTTACATTATGCCATATGTCTGCTGGTACAAAAATCGCATCATCATCTCTTACTTCTGATTCGAAGTTGAGATTATCTTCTGTTGGTCCCATTTGACATAAACCGGTTCCTTCTTCAATACGTAAAAATTGGTCGATGCCTTCATGTACTTCAAGACCGATATCGTCGCCTGGCTCAATGGACATAACTGTAACTTGTAACTTTTCCCCTGTCCAAATCGTTGTGCGAAAATTATCATTATCAACTGTCATGCCCTCGATGTTTTCAACAACTGGCTTTTTGCCTCGATCACTATAGTCATATTTCACTTTACCAACCTCTTTCTTTATTTGTAATGATTCTAATTAATTACACCATACACTTTAATTGATTACATGTCAAAATAATAAGCTTAATCAAAGCTTAGAAGCTTTTTCAGGTTAGAGCTTACAAAACGATCGGGTTCTGACAATTGAAGTGGTTCAATAAAATTCTACTGTTTTTTTACATCAATCACCCTTCCGTTTTCAGATTGTTCCCATTCATATATCGAATAATAGACAATTTATTCATTTCTAATTAACTGTTATAGAGGTAAATCTTTCTTTGTAAAGAGAATATTTGATGCCGTGTACAAGACTACGGCAATGGACCCTAAAACAACGAATCCCCAGCCGAATTCTCCACCAGAAAGGATGGCATCCGTATCAAAAAGTGTTGTTATCGTTAAATATTCAAGGCCATCCGCACTGTCCATTAATTGTTGAATCATGGTAACTAAGAAGAAGGCAAATGGTACACCACCACCAATTGCTAAAGCCATCCCAGTGCGATTAAACAATGTAGATGCAAAAAATGAAATTGAACTCATTGCGAGAATCAAAAGAAGCAACCCTAGACTTAACCATAAGTACTTTTCACTATCGAATTCTAATGCTTTGTCAACAGATCTTGCAGAAGAAACCATGGCATGATTCGCCATTGATCTAATTTGTTCTTCATTTAGTCCTGTCGTTTGAGTAGATAAGGCTAACGCTTCAGGGTCTTTAAGTAAGGTTAAATTATCACTTATTTGGTCGCTGCTAATGTTTAAAGCAGTAGCAGATGATACAATGACTGTTTGCAGTAGAAGCTCCGCATTGTCTTCAGTAAGTTGTCTTTGAAGAGTCGTGGATTCTTCGACAGCATCAGATTCGCTATTCTCTTCTGTTTCTTGAGCTTCTTCGTTCTCTTTTGTTGTTTCTTCTGTATCCATGTTTTCTATTTCATCTGTAATGATCTCACGATAGTCATTTATTGAAACACCATAAATACGAGCACCGGCAGCTAATGCATCATTACTATTCAGAATCATTTCGGGATCTTCCATTAATTCTTCTGCAGTTATCTCAATATCCTCATCTCCCATATCCTCATCATCCTCATAAATATCCCAACGCTCATCGGTGATGATTTCGGCCGTTTCCTCATAAGAACGTTCACGAATGACATCCTCTAAATAAATTTCATATGCTTCTGTATCCATGTCACGTGCAATTGCTGCTACACGCATGGCATTTTCATCTTCTTGAATTAAATAAAGTCGCTCAGATAAATAATCTTCCTCATGGTTCAAAGTTTCAGCTGCTGCTGAGACGTCATCGGTTATCGCATAACCAGTCACATTGTTGAAAGTAAATTGAGAGGCTGCTAAGCCTGCTATTGAAATAACAATATACATTAAAACAACAGATAGTATTAAATAAAGGGACTTAGTAAAAATAACGCTTGAGCGTTTGATGGGAGTGGATAATGTATAAGCCATTGACCCAGAATCTACTTCATTTACGACAAGGTTGTTTGCAGTAAAGACAACATAGACAATCCCTAATATTACTGCAATTAATTTATAAAAGTTTTCTAAACTTCCTAACAAGCTAGTTAATGAAGATAAGATATTAGAAAAAGCAGTGCCTTCAGCTGCTTCTGCAATCGAAGCATGGCCTGCAGCATCATAGCTGATAATAAATCCTGATAAGATAGTTGAAGCAACAATTGTTATAATCAACCATAGCTTCCAATTAGATTGTAGACTTTGTTTAAATATTGGTTTTGATATCAATTATTTTTCCTCCTTAAACACTTGGGCAATGTAGTCTTCAAAATGAGCTTTAATTTCTTTAAAATAAACTAAATCAAAATCTTTTAAGGTTTGAATTAGTTCGTTAATCTGTTCATCATGTATTTCAACAAAGACTTGTAAATCCTCCATTTTTACTTTACTGATTTGATAACCCAACCCAATAAATCGTTTAAAGTCAGCCTCGGATTTAAATTCCATTCGATATACTTTGTTTTCATTGTAGCGAATTTTTTTTATATCTACTATTTCAATTATCTTGCCCTTTTGAATTACAGCGACTCGATCGCAAATTTCTTCAACTTCTTGGAAAATATGACTCGACATAAAAATAGTTTTTCCCTTTTCTTGTTCTTCTTTTAAAAGGTCTATGAAAATATCACGCATTAAGGGATCTAAACCAGTTGTCGGCTCATCCATAATCAATATATCCGCATCCGAGGCTAAAGCAGAAACGATCGCTGTTTTTTGCTTCATTCCCTTACTCATCGCGTGAACGTTAGCCGATATGTCTAGCTGGAATAATTCACTTAATTCTTTGGCTCGATTCCAGCTTCCTCTTCCGGACAAATAAATTTGCTCTTTTAAAAATTCTTCACCACTTGTATTTCCAGGGAAATTAATTTCTCCAGGAATATATGAAACATATCGTTTCACCTCAGCACTACTTTTTGTAGCATCTAGGCCCTTTATTGTAACGCTACCTTCATCTGGTTTGATAAAACCCATCAGATGTCGAATGGTCGTCGTCTTGCCTGCCCCATTAATACCGACAAAACCATAAACTTCTCCTTTTTCAATCTCTAAAGAGATATCAAAAATGCCACGTTCTTTTTTGTAATCCTTAGTTAGGTGTTTAATCTCAATGTAGGCCATATTGTAAGTGCTCCTCCCCATCAGAAACTGACTTCTTACGATCATAGAAATCCATAAAATAGTCTTCCAGCGTAATTTTAATCTCGGAAATAAAGTTAACCTTTACTTCACTTAATTCTGTAAATAATTGTTGCATTTTTTCGTCTGTCAAATTCATTTTCACCTGGTTTTGATTTGGTCTTTTAATTGAAATGGTGAATGCTGTATTTTTTAAAAACTTTTCATAATCATCAAAGCTTGAAAATTCTACTTTAAAAGCTTTATTTGTGTTTCTTTTCAGGTGATCCGCTTCAATTATTGACACAACAACACCATCTTTAATAATTGCAATCCGATCACACGTCGCTTCCACTTCGCTAAAAATATGACTGGAAAGTAGAATAGTCTTTCCCTTTTCTTTTTCATTCAAGATAAACTGAATAAAACGTTCTTGCATAACAGGATCTAAACCTGATGTCGGTTCATCTAAAATCAATACATTCGGATTATGCATAAAAGCTGTGACAACAGCTAACTTTCTTTTACTGCCTAAACTCATCTCTTTAATTTCTTCCGAAGTGTCTAACTCAAATAACTCCTTGAGTTCATCTGTTCGTGACCTGTCAGAAATCTGTCGTTCTTCAGCCATAAATTTAATGAATTGATCTCCGGTCATATTATCGGGAAAGGCCAATTCACCAGGTAAATAGCCAATATCGTGTTTAATTAATGCAGCTGATTTCCAAGTATCTTTTCCGTTAATATACGACTCTCCTTCGTCGGGTTGAATGAAACCCATTAAATGTCGAATGGTTGTTGTTTTCCCTGCCCCATTCGGACCCAAGAACCCAAACACTTCACCTTTTTCAATTTCAAAGGAGACATCAAATATACCCCGACCGTGCCCATAATCTTTTGTGATATGCTTTACCTCTATAACTGGCATTCATTTACCTACTTTCATTTTATATTCCATATGTTAATTAATTTACACTTGTATCTTTATTTACAAACGTCTTAGAAAGTATTATACTGGACTCTATTCCAAGAACAAGAGACAGAATGATAAAATGGTTAGTTAATTTACAAAGTAGGAAAAATTGTTTATTAAATCGCTAGGAGTGTATATAATATATGGAAGATTTAGATTTAAGAATTCAAAAAACGTATAAATCATTGGTTGAAGCAATTGAGATACTATTAAAGGAAAAAGAATTCGAGAAAATATCGGTGACTGAAATTTGCGACTTAGCGATGATCAGACGCCCGACATTTTATAAACATTTCTTAGATAAATATGATTTTCTAACTTTTTTCATTAAGTCTAAGATGAATGTCATTTTTGATTATGCCTTTCAAAATTTAAATGAAGAAGAAAGTAACTTTTTTATTTTAGTCTTTGAACAACTCCTCCAACAACCAGATAATGTTTTACATCTTATATTCAGTATTCAACTGAACTCAGATGTTATGTTGGAAATGGTAAGTGTTCAGGAATATGGACAAAACATGTTAAAAAATTTTGTAAATTTAGAAGAAAATGTCAGTACCAACCATGTAATAAAAAATGAATACAAGAGACAAATTATTATGGGGGTTACGATCCAATCCGTTGATTGGTACAAGAATAATAAAGAAAAGATTCATATAGAAGAAATGCTTAAGTTGTATGAAAAGACTTTAGAAAATTTAATGGTATAAAACAAATGCCACTTAATTACATGTCAAAACAAGCCTAATTTAGGTTAAAAATTAGGGGTTAAAAACTTCTACTAAAGATTTATTTATTTCGATTGACGTCTTAAGAATAGTTTGTGATAATTAATACAGAGGGAATAAAATCTCTAGACTCTTTTGTGTAAACACTAATTCTTTTAAAATTAAATAATGAAAACTTTGGATAATCTGCTTCTTAAAGTAAATTATCCATTGTGATCTGAACAGGCGGTGAATATATACTATTCATGCAGCCGGGCTACGATTTTTGTGGCAGCAGAATATGACATTCAAAGGGCATATCTGTGGGACAGTTAATTCTGTTCTATAGGTATGCCCTTTTTATTATCTACCACGCTGAAAAGGAGGGGAAATTTCAACAAAATTGCGTATTTATAAGAAAAAAACTTAATTTTTAAAAAATATGAAAGAACCTGAATTATTCATACCTCTAAATGTGGATAACTATTTCTATTAAACTCACTGCTTTTTTAGACATTTTTAAGTATTAACTGTCTATCATGCCACTTTATATCCTTCTCGATTAGATCGAAAACAAAAGGATGGAAAAAAGAGTATAAAGACCCCTTGGTCTTACAATCGTCAAAAAATTAATATGATCTTCTGGAGTAGCTAATGCAACAGAACCAGCTGTTGAATATTCTCCAATATTGTCCAGAACAGTGAAGAGAAAACGTAACCTGTGGACAAGCGGACTTTTATTTTACGCGCATGTCGTGT
>NZ_FNFK01000118.1 GCF_900101165.1 Alkalibacterium thalassium
CGTCAAATCTAGGAAAAATGATCCTTGATTTGACGGTGTTTTTAATTACTCAGATTTATAAATTATTACTAAAAGGTGACTTTTTTCCCATCCCCTACAAAATAGAGAACGAATAAGGGTTTTTTATCCGTGTCTATTCTATAGGGTCCAGTTTACACAGTTCGGAGGGTTTTTTGATGGGTATCAGTGGCTAAATTTATATTTAATCTAAATGAATAAATTTGAAATTCATAGTACTCAATTTATAAATTATTTGCGACCCTATTATAAAAAAAGAATGCGGGGTTCATTTTATAATGGATGATTAACTTGACACAGTAAATTTTAAATCTTATAATTAGTTCAAAATAAAACTGTTCTGTAGTGAACTAATTTCAAAAAGGAGTAATTCAATGGATCGAACTAACTTATTATTAAATGGGCACTATCTTCGCAAACTACATGACAAATATATACAAGTGGTATGTGAGAAATTTGACATGCCTAAAATTGAAATTGACATTCTTCTTTTCTTACACTATAACCCCACGCTTGATACAGCTAAAGATATGGTCAAATATCGATTTTTTTCTAAATCTCACATTTCAAAAGCACTGGATCATCTACAAGAAAATGGTTATGTATCTACCCAAAGGGAGGAAAACGATAGAAGAAAAGCACACTTAACGATACGCTCCGAAGCCCATCCGATTATCGAAGAAGCTATAAATCGTCAAGAGATGCTTAAAAAAAAGCTATCAGAGAATTTTACAGATTATGAAAAAAAACTTATTAATGAATTGATAGATAAATTTATGCTCAATGTACAAAAAGCGTTAGAAGAGTCTGAAGAAAGCGAAATGAAATAATGAATTGAAAGGATGAATGAGATTGAAAAAGTGGATTATATCTACATTAATTAATATAGGTGTTGTAGTGACCATTTCATTTTATATAGAAAGTATAGGTATACTATTTTTTCTGATAGGCAAGTTGATGTTAGCAGATGTAATGAAAGAGAAAATATTAAAAAGAGTATAATAGTTGTTTTAACTAGTACTTATTACCAAGTTTAAAAGGGAATAGGACGAGCAGGGATATAATGATTACATGCGATTATAATAGCTAAATACCCTTTTCCTTATGCTCACATAACAGCTGACTTTTTATATAGATGATGTCTTAAAACTATTGTGAATATGAGAATGAGTCGATTAAAGGAAGTTCTTCGTCTGAGTAGAACAAAGTAATTTAAGAATATAAATAATGTTAGTACAGTTGAGTCATTAAGATAGACATGATATGATTATATCACCAAATCAAAGGAGGAATGAAAAGATGAGATTGCGACTTGTGGCTTTGAATCGTTAATTAAATAACTATTCAAGGTCCTGTTTATATGACAGAAACAAGGGAGCAGTCCGTCCATTTT
>NZ_FNFK01000032.1 GCF_900101165.1 Alkalibacterium thalassium
AGACGAAAACCAAGTCATTGTAATAGAAACTCTGTCCAGTAAGAAGCTGATGAAAAATCATAAACTGGCAAAAAGCATTGGTGATGCAGGATGGTATGAATTCGTCCGCCAATTAGAATATAAATCCAAGCAAAAAGGACGGACACTTATCAAAGCAGACCGATTCTATCCGTCTAGTCAGGTTTGTTCGAGTTGCGGACACCGAGACGGCAAGAAGCCGCTCAATATCCGGGAGTGGGACTGCCCGACATGCGGGGAATACCTTGACAGAGATATCAATGCCAGCAAAAACCTCTTGGCATTGGCCAAGTAAAAGAAAATCAATGAGGCAGGGACTGCCTTTTGAGCCTATCCCTATCCGATTCCTCTGCCTGTATGAAGTCTGTGCAGACAAGAATGGAGTTCGTAGGAAGCCCCCCCTTCAAAATCCAAAGGATTTAAGTGGTGGGTAGTTCACTGATGCTTCAATTAATACATCTGACAGATTAATCGCAAGGCCTGTTCATAATTCGTCTACATTTAAACCAGATTCCCGAACTCTTCCATGAAAGCGTTGAAAACGCAGTCACTGTGGACTTTTGTACGTGTTCAACAAATTGTCACAACTATCTGACCTAATCCCTTGCTTATTTTTTATAAGTACCTATACTAGTCAAAAGACTCATCAATTGAAAACAGATGAAAACAATTACTATAAGCACTTTTAAATATGTTTTGCCATTATACAGGAGGAATTATTTATGAACAAAGATATGACTAAAGGAAACCCACTGAAACTAATTTTACTTTTCACGTTTCCATTAATAATAGGAAATTTACTGCAGCAGCTGTATCAGATGGCGGACACGTACATCGTCAGCCAGACGATCGGTGTCAATGCCTTTGCGGCTGTCGGTTCAACCAACAGCATCAACATCCTGGTCTTGGGACTGGCCATTGGATTAACTTCCGGTCTGGCCGTTCTGACTGCCCAGCGTTTCGGAAAAAAAGATGAAAAAGCGATCAGAGAAAACCTTGCAGCCAGCGTGATCATCGCAGGTACGGTAAGTGTCCTGCTTACCATTCTGTCACTTGTTTTCCGACGCAATATTCTAGAATTCATGAATACACCACAGGAACTGTTCGGGTACGCTAATGACTATCTGACTATGATGTTCGCGGGACTAAGCGGAGTTGTTCTATTCAACCTGGTATCCAACCTGCTTAGAGCAATCGGAAATACAAAAGCACCACTTGTCTTTCTAGCCATTTCATCAGTGCTGAATGTTATTTTAGACCTTGTTTTCATCCTGGTCTTCGATATGGGCGTCGCAGGAGCCGGGCTGGCAACAGTCATCTCACAGTTCGTTTCAGGCGTGATCGGTCTCGTTTATATTCAAAAAAATGTCCCTATGTTCAGAATTCATAAAGAAGACTGGACTGCCGGATTCAGACAGATCAAAGAACATGCTACTATTGCTTTCCCTATGGGCTTCCAGACTTCACTTATTGCTATCGGTATGATAGCTGTTACTATGACTTTGAACACACTTGGACCTGAAGCTGTTGCTGCAACGACTGCAGCTCAAAAAATCGATGCCCTGGCTACCAAGCCTCTTATGGCTGTCGGTGTCACAATGGCCACTTATACCGCACAAAACTATGGTGCCGGAAATCTGGACCGTGTATGGGAAGGTGTACAGAAAATAATGAAAGTGACATTAGGCTACAGTGTTGTAGTCGGGGCGCTGCTGGTCATTTTCGGACGACAGATCGCTATGCTGTTCGTCGGACCTGAAAATATCGAGATCCTTAACATGTCTCGCCTATACTTCTTGACGAACTCGACATTCTATGTCTTCCTGGCTATCTTAATCGTTCACCGCTATACGCTTCAGGGATTAGGTAAAAGCACTGCCCCGACTCTTGCCGGACTGTTCGAGCTGTTTGCACGTGTCGGAGCTGCTCTGATTCTGTCACAGTCACTGGGCTTTGTCGGTGTTGGGCTGTCGAATCCGCTTGCCTGGGTCGCAGCACTGTTCCCGCTACTGGGATCCTACTACGCATTCAAACGTCAGCTGACAGGTGCGTCAAAAAAACCGATTCTATCCGGAAAATTAGCACGGTCAAGTAAATAATGCCTTCACCGGTCTCTGTTACTCCTTTGAGTGACGGGGACTTTTTTTCTACCTCAAAAGTGCGAGGTGACGAGCAAGGATAGGCATTCTTGAGTTGTAAAGTTAAATGCAAAAAAAAGAGTTGACACCTGAATTGTATTAAGCATATAATACACTTTGAACAGTGAGCCAGAACTGACGGCTCTACTTTTTTTACACCTAGTGTATTACCTGCTTAGTACACACGGTACATTACCCTCATGCCGTCTATCCTAGCACGTCGGATTGATTCATGAATATCAGTCGAAAGGAGTCCTGAGTTTGAGTGTAACGTTTAATAAGCGTGATCCTATCTATCTTCAGGTCATGACCCATCTAAAGAAACAGATTGTCTCAGGTGAGCTGAAACCTGGGGTTGAAATGCCGTCGAGGCGCCAGCTGGCCAATCAGCTAAAAATCAATCCGAACACCGTTCAGCGGGCCTACAGCGAAATGGAGGAACAGAGATTGATCTTTACAGAACCGAATAAACCCAGCCGGATCAGTGAAGATCCGAATGTGCTGAATCAGTTGAAAAAAGAATGGCTGAACCAGGCGATCACTCGCTTCGTTTCCGCTATAGACCCTATCGACATGGATCTTGAAGATCTGATGCCCATGATCGAACAGGAACTTGCAAATAGAAAGAAGGCTCAAAAATGATCGAAGTCAAAGATATCCATAAACAATTCGGACGGAAAAAAGTCCTGAACGGCGTGTCCTTTACGATCGAAAAAGGAGAAATCAGCTGTCTGGTCGGCGTGAACGGGGTCGGTAAAACGACGATCCTGAATGCCATCATGAACCTGACCCCTGTCAAGAAAGGGTCTGTGACCATCGATGGCGAAACCCTGGTACCAGCTCTGTATAATAAAATTGCTTTTATCCCTGACGCGTCCATCTCCCTGCCTCACTTTACGATTCAGGAAAGCATGGATTTCATGAATGACTATTATGATACCTGGAATGCCAGACGGGCCAAGGACATTCTCAAATTCTTCAGGCTGAATGCTTCTGATAAGTTGCGTGATCTGTCGAAAGGTAACCAGGCCAAGGTCAATCTGCTTCTCGGACTGGCTCTCGATGTCGAGTATATTCTGATGGATGAACCGTTCTCCGGCATCGATATTTTTACCCGTGAACAGATCACCGAAGTATTCAGCAGCTATCTGGTGGAAGACAGAGGCGTGCTGATTACAACACACGAAATCAATGACATTGAACACCTTCTGGATAAAGTCATTCTGCTTGATGAAGGAAAAATTTATAAAGAATTCAATGCGGAACACATGCGCGAAACAGAAGGAAAATCTGTGATCGATGTCATGAGGGAGGTTTACACAGGATGAAACAATATATGAAATCATTACTTAACCTGACGGCGTTCGAGCTGGATCGTATCTCAAAGTTTCTCTATACTCTGCTCGGTGTGACCCTGCTGCTTAACCTGATCGGTTACATATACACACCTATGCGCTATGTCGGCCGGATGAATGAATACATGCAGACAGAATTAGTCACTGCCCAGCAGGCAATCGAGCGATTCGGCAGTTTCTCTTTTTACGACGTCACCAGTGCACTGTGGCTCCTGGCACCCGTGACTCTTGGTATCAGCGGACTGCTTCTCTATTCCCTTTTTATCTGGTATAGAGAATGGATGGGCAAGAACACCTTTGCCTACCGTCTTTTGATGCTCCCAGTCCCTCGGATGCAGATCTTTTATTCGAAACTGTTCGTCATCTATATTGCCATCTTCAGCCTGATTGCTGTTCAGATCATTTCCTTGACTATCGGCTTTCAGATCGTTTCTGCTATCGTTCCTGACGACTGGCTGTCCGGCATGACTTTAGTTCAGGCTCTTAATATACATCCACTTTTCACAGTGATCCTGCCGGTCTCTTCATTTTATTTCCTGTCAGCGAATGGAATCGGACTGACATTCATGCTTGTGCTATTTACAGTGATTCTTTTGGAAAGGAGTTATTCGTTCAAAGGACTGGGAATAGGAATCGCCTACGGAGTCATTACGGTTCTGATAGCGGTATTTCCAGCCTTCCTGCCCAATCTCGTACAGAATTATTATCTTTTCTACGATTCCGAAATCATGGCACTCATTATTGTTCTGATGACAGTAATCGGGGTAACCTCTCTTCTCATCAGCCGTCATCTGCTAAATAAAAAAATAACGATTTAGAAAGGAGCAGACACATGACAAAATATTCAAAACTGATCAGCTTTGTGCTTCTCTGTGTTCTGACTCTATCAGCTTTTGGGATCTACCAGATACAGACAAGTGCAACCTTACCGGAAATTGAAGTGGTGACTGAAGAAGGCAACGCCGATGAACTGGATGCTCTATACTTTATAGGCAATATCTACAGCACTCAGTCCTCTGGAAGAAGCAGTACCTTCGAATTCAAGGATGGAGGCTTCTCCTATCTTAATAACCGCTCCGTCTTCAGACATCTGGATTACGTATACAATCCCGTCGCTAACAGATATGTCAGTGACTACCGCTCCTTCATGCGAGGAAAGGCCAGAAATATAAGCAATTTCACCGAGACAGACGATGAGATTGTCTACACAGCTATGGCCAGCGATGTCAACTGGCGCAGAATGTACGACGACAATATGCTCGATATCTCACTGTTTGATAAAGACTCGGAAGAGGAGCAGTCTTATGAAGTCAGACTGGAAGGCGCTTCTTATCACGGAATTGTGGCCAGTTACTATCACGCACCTGAACTGACGATTGTGACACAAGCTGCTGACGAACAGATGAGAAATGGATGGTACATCTATACCTTTAATTTCGATGAGCCGGAGGACACATTGTCTCCCGAAGTGAATGTCGGTCAGGCTCTTGACTCAAGCAGCGTTCAGATTTCTTTTTCTCCAACAGGAACCGAACGGTACATTCCGTTCAAATCCCTTCAGCCTGGTGCGGAAGACGAGTATGGAGAAATCACGGACTACACGACAGACGCTTTTCATGTCTATGATATCCAGACCGGTGACTTTCAAGAGATTCCTTTATTCGAAGAAGGAGAGACCCTTGTCCTGAGCGAGGATGAACAAGTCGTCGTTGGCCAGGACCTTGGAGAAACGATTAACTGGCACGTCTGGAATGTGACTGACGAATCATTAAACGAACTTGGTTCAACAGACATGATCACGCCTTCTATCGGCAGACTGCCTGTGTATTACTACAATCATTCATTTAATCAAGGCTTGCAGCTGGTCAATGGACACGTCTATGCTTATGAAGACCATTACTCAGAGGACGGATATGGTCGTCCGATGTTCCAGGTCATTGACCTTGACTCGGTCAGTACTGACTTTTCCGGCTACTTCGAACTTGAAGACCGGGAAAATGACCGGTCGACCGAAATAATGCTCTTCGATTTCATGATCAATCCTTTATAAGTATGTCCCATCTCTTATAAGATAAACCGGCAGCCCCCTTCCCCGGTTTATCTTTTTCATTTGGAAGCGAATAGCATTCGCATCCATTTGAAGCTTTTCTGTTTTCAGTTTTGCTTCTTTTTGGCTAGCTTCTGCTGGTTATTTCTCTGGAACAGGAATATGTGATGCCGAGCCGCTGTCTAGATGGAGCTGAGGGGGCTGTGCTATAGCTAAGCTGCAGTTAGACCTGCTTCTATTTCCAGTTTAGAATAGTTTGATCCTGGTTAAATAGAAGTAGATGAAATTTAATTGCATTTCAGCTTGCTTCACCTAAGTGATAATCAAGCTAGGGGACGTCTACTTACAGTTTTAGAACTTATTGCACCGCTAACTGCAGCTAGAGCCTTCTTGGTGACACCTTTGCCGGAAATATTTCGAGGAACTTTAATTAAATCCCGTCTAGTTATACTTCCTTGATGTAAATTGGATAAGACATCCTGTTAATCCTCTTGTAACGAGAGTTTCTTCTATTAATGGATCTCTAAACTGTAGTAAGATCCGCACATACGGTAATACAACTTCTGCTCCGATTGATTTCATCCATACTCAAACCTATTTTAGCCTTATATTAAACGTATCCAAGCCTCAAACCATCTGGCATTTTCAAACATAACTTGTTATACTATTTTAAAGTTAGCAAATGACTTTTACTCTGTATCAGATTGGATGAAATAATAATTATGACAGAACACTTACGTGAATCAATTAAACAAAGCAAACGGATCGTAATCAAAGTAGGAACCAGTACCATCATGTACCCGAATGGCGCAATCAACCTCCAGCAGATGGAAAAACTGTCCTTTGTCCTGAGCGACTTGAAGAATCAGGGCAAGGAAATCATTCTTGTCTCATCCGGAGCGATCGGTGTCGGTCTGGCGCGGATGAATTTGACTGAACGTCCGGTCACGATTCCCGAGCAGCAGGCCATTGCCTCAATAGGCCAGACGGAACTAATGAGTCTATACAGTAAGTTCTTCTATAATTACGGCCACCAAGTCGGTCAGGTTCTGCTGACAAAGGACGTAACTGACTTTCCGGTCAGCCGTCAGAATACGGTCAATACTTTCGAGCAGCTTCTCCTGAAACACGTGATTCCTATCGTCAATGAAAACGATACGGTTTCCGTTGAAGAACTGGATCACCTGACGCGATTCGGGGACAATGACACCCTCTCCGCCATTGTTCTGGAACTGACCGATGCCGATCTGCTGATCATGCTCTCGGATATCGATGGCTTTTACGACAAAAACCCGATGAACTACACAGACGCCAGTCGATTCGATACAATCAGTGAAATCAATGACACCATTCTTTCTCTGGCACAAGACTCTTCGACAAAGTTCGGTACAGGTGGAATGATCACCAAACTGAACGCAGCTCAAATTGTACTGGGAGCACAGAAGCAGATGATCCTGGCTAACGGAGAAGATTTATCTATTCTCTTCCGCATCTTATCAGGAGAGAAAATAGGAACCCTTTTTTCACCATTTAATTAAGAAAACAGAGCACCAGGAAGGATGACGCGACATGACAAGCCTTATTGAACTCGGTCAGCGAGCTAAGAAAGCCGAGCGACAGCTTGCCCAGGCTACAACGAATGAAAAAAATGAGGCCCTCGCCCTTATGGCAGACGCCTTGATTGATTCAACTGACTTTATAATAGAAGAAAATAAAAAAGACACCGATCGGGCCAGAGAAGCCGGCATCAGTGATTCGTTACTGGACCGACTGACACTGACTGCTGACCGTATTGCCGCTATGGCTCAGGGACTTAAAGATATCGTCTCTCTGCCAGATCCAGTTGGTCTAGTGGACAGCATGTGGACCAATGACGCGGGTCTGAAGATCGGCAAGCAGTCGGTTCCGCTTGGCGTGATCGGGATCATTTACGAAGCACGTCCCAACGTCACTTCAGACGCAGCCGGACTCTGCTTCAAATCTGGAAACGTCGTGATTCTTCGCGGCGGAAAAGAGGCATTCAACTCGAATAAAGCCATCGTGAAGAGCCTGCGTCAGGCACTGGGACAGAGCACACTTCCGACTGACTCGATTCAACTCCTTGAAGACACCTCTCGTGAAACGGCCAGAGAGATGATGCAGCTGAACCGCTACCTTGATGTTCTTATCCCTCGTGGGGGAGCTAATCTGATCAAGGCAGTGGTTGAGAACGCGACGGTACCAGTGATCGAGACTGGAACTGGAAACGTCCACGTCTACATCGATCAGACGGCTGACCGTGATATGGCCAGAGACATCATCGTCAACGCTAAAACAGACCGTCCTTCAGTCTGTAATGCCGCAGAAACTTTGCTGATCCACAAAGATGTAGCAGAAGATTATCTTCCAGTCATTGAAGAGGCTTTGGCTGAATGGAATGTTGAACTGCGAGCTGATAACCGGGCTGCCGCTATTTTGAGTGAGTCCGTTCCGGCTACTGAAGAAGACTGGGCAACAGAATTCCTGGATTACATCTTGGCTGTAAAAGTGGTCGATTCCCTGGATGAAGCCATTGCGCATATCAATCAGTACAGCACGGGTCACTCGGAAGCCATCGTCACGTCTGATTACTTTGCCGGCCAGCGCTTCCACCGTGAAGTCGCTTCTGCAGCGGTTTACATCAATGCATCGACACGATTTACCGACGGATTCGAGTACGGATTCGGTGCCGAGATCGGGATCAGCACTCAGAAACTACATGCCCGCGGCCCAATGGGACTGCCTGAACTGACCTCTTCAAAATACATTGTCTTTGGCGAAGGACAAATCAGATAACTAGAAAAAGACAAGCGCAATCCCTGAATGGGGATTCTGCTTGTCTTTTTATGTGTTCAGTCTTCCGGTTCATCCATGAGCCTCTGCTGCGTCTCTTTAGTAATAGCCATCAGTGCCTGGTAGAAGTCTGATAGCTCGCGGTGGAAAGCTGGATTACTGAGCCGTTGGATGTTTTTCTTGATCACAGCTTCTTCTCTTCCTGCATCGAGAATAGGCAGATCATGTGCCTTCTTGTATTCGCCGACTTTCAGCACTGTTTCCATCCGTTTTTCAAATAAGGCCGTCAGCTGCTGATCGATCAGGTCAATCTCCTCTCGGCATTGGTCCAGTTCAGTCATTTAGTTTCCTCCCAGAATCAGATCGGTCAGTGCAATAGCCGTCACTGCTTCAAGGACGGGCAAGACACGTGGAACGATACAAGGATCGTGGCGGCCTTCGACTTCTAGCTCGGCAGCTTTTCCTTCTCTGACGTTGATCGTCTGCTGCTTCTTCTTGATCGATGCCGGTGGTTTGACTGCTGATCGGAAAACGATCGGCATGCCGTATGTGATGCCTCCGATGATGCCCCCGTTATTGTTCGAGCGCGTCTTCACCTGACCGTTTTCATCGTAGTAGTATTCATCATTGGCTTCGGACCCTTTCATTCTGGTGATATCGAAGCCGGAACCGAATTCGATTCCCTTGATTGCCGGGACGGAAAATACAAGATGAGCCAGTGTAGATTCCACTGAATCGAAGAACGGATTCCCGTATCCTGCCGGGATGCCTAGCACGAAGGTTTCAACAACGCCTCCAACGGAATCTCCTTCTTCTTTCGCTTCGAGAATAAGATCCCGGATCGCTTCTTTCTTTTCACCATCGAATAAAGGCAGCTGATCTTTCTTGAATGCTTCCGCCTGCTCGTGGGTGACCTCTTGCTGGTCCGCAAACCGCTCATCCTCAATGTTACCGATTGACTGGATATGGGAGCTGACTGTTATGCCTTTTTGCTTCAGCCACTGCTGGCAGATCGCTCCGGCAAATACTATCGGTGCGGTAATCCGTCCGGAAAAATGTCCGCTGCCACGGTGGTCATTATGACCTTTGTATCTCATTCGTCCAGGGTAATCTGCCTGACCCGGTCGCATCACGTCTTTAAGAAGGCTGTAATCTTTTGATCGTGTATTCGTATTTCTGATAATAGCTGTCAATGGTGCCCCTGTCGTTTTCCCGTCCAGGAATCCGCTCAGAATTTCCGGCAGATCTTTTTCTTTACGCGGCGTCGTCAGATCACTGCTGCCAGGTGCACGTCTGGCCATTTCAACTTGTACTTGGTCCAGATCAATTTCAAAGCCTGGCGGCAGCCCATTGATTGTAATTCCTATGGCGTCTCCGTGAGATTCACCAAATAAAGACAGCTCAAGTTTTTTTCCCCAAATGCCACTCATTTAAATTGTCCTCCTAATAGTTTGAAGTCTTCCCAGAAATGCGGGTATGATTTTGCTACACATTCTGTATCTTTTATTGTAATGGGTTCTTCGCATCGCGTAGAGGCGATCCCCAGCATCATAGCCATCCGGTGGTCCTTGTGGCTCCAGACCGTTACTCCACCTTTGAGCTGATCTACGCCTTGAATGACGAGACTATCGCCTTCAACTTGTATATCTGCTCCAAGCGCTTCGAGTTCTTTCTGTGTAGCTGCAAGACGGTCACTTTCTTTGATCTTAAGTCTCTCCAGATTGGTGAACCGAGTGTGCCCGATGCTCAAAGCTGCTGCTAGAGCTGCTGTTGGAATGATGTCCGGAAATTGAGACCCGTCGATTACACGCTCTGTTTCATCAGACAGATTATCCAGAATGTCCAATATAGCCTTGTCCCCCTGAAGCGACTGACTGTCGAGCCCAGATAGACTGATATCATTTCCGATATGATTAGCTGTGAGGAAGAATGCTGCTTGAGAAAAATCACCTTCTACAGCATAATCCGCTGCCTGCATCTTCTGATTACCCGGTATCACGAAGGTCTGTCCCTCATCCTCAACATTGATCTCAAGTCCAAACAGATCAAATACGTGTAAAGTCAGATCGATATAGCCTTTGGATTCAAGAGGCGTTGTCACGTGAATTCTGGATTCGCCATTTAAAAAAGGCAGAGTCATCAGAAGGCCTGTGATGAACTGTGAGCTGATGTCTCCTCTCATTTCGATGGTATCCGGTGAAAGGTGTCCCCCAATGACAAGATCAAGACGCTCCGTGCCCTGTAAGTCGTAGTCCAGTCCCTGTTTCTCAAATAAATCTTTGTATGGCGTCAAAGGACGCTGACCAAGTTTCCCTCGTCCGGTGAAACGGGTCTTTCCTTCAAATAAAGTCGCTACAGGCACCAGGAATCTTAATGTCGACCCAGACTCATTGCAGTCGATCGTCCGAACTGGATCTGATTTTTTCCCTTCAGACTGATCATTCACCACGCTCGCAGACTGAAGGCCGATACCCTGAATCGTGAGAGCATTTTCCTGCTCATTAATTTCAGCACCCATGGCACGCATTCCCTGAATCGTGGCTTTAATGTCATCGGAAAACTGAATGTTACTGATCGTGCTGGTTCCCTCAGCCAGTGCGGCACAAATGATCGCTCTGTGTGCCAGGCTCTTAGACGGAGGTACAGTCACGTCTCCTTGTAGTCTATTTGGTGTAAGTGTTAAATCCGTCAATGGTCCTGTCCTCCTGTTCCAAGTGAGTCAAAAAAGCTGACGTCTGTCTGATGAGTAGCTGCAGTGCCGATTGAGTTGAGAAGAACGACATGGAGCTGATTGTTGAGTTGTTTCTTATCTTTTCTTACAAACGAAAGAATGTCATTATACGCCTTTGTATCCTCCAGCTCAGATGGCAGCCTGTGCATCTTCAGCACGCGTCGTAGCTGATCAGCTGTTCCTGTTTCAGTCAGTTCTCTGGCTTCGGAAATTTCGGTCAAGGTTGCCATACCGATCGCCACCGCATGTCCGTGTGTAATGTGTTCATAGTGATAGTAGGCTTCGATCGCGTGTCCGAGCGTATGTCCGAAATTTAGAAGCATGCGCAGCCCCTTGTCTTTCTCATCCTGCTCGACAACTTCTCGCTTGATATCGCAGCACCTAGCAATGATCCATTCAATCTCTGTCATCACTGCATCTCTTGATTCAATCGTTAAAAGACTGTCAAAAAAATCTGCATCCCAGATGCATCCGTATTTGATGACTTCAGCCATGCCGTCCGCAAAGTAGTGATCCGTCAAGGTATTCAAAACCTCCGGATCGATTATGACTTGTGTCGGATGATAGAAGGATCCAACCAGGTTTTTCCCTTCCGGCAGGTCCACTCCCACTTTTCCGCCGACACTGCTGTCGACTTGAGCGAGCAGGGAGGTCGGGATCTGAACTAAATCGATGCCTCTAAGGTAAGAGGCAGCCGCAAAGCCTGCTATATCACCTATTACGCCACCGCCTAAAGCAACGATCACATCGCTTCTAGTCAGTCCCGCTTCAATAAGCTGGGAAAAAATTTGGGGCATCATCGAGAATGTCTTCGTCTGCTCACCCGGCTGCAGAACGATCATGCTGACTTCGAAGCCTTCATCAGCCAGCTGCTGTTCAACCGCAGCCCCGTAATAGCTGTCGACATTTCTATCAGTGATGACGGCGACCCGTCGACTATTAGTTAGTTGAGCCACTTCTTTCCCTACTTTCTGAAGCAGCCCTTTTTCAATTTTAATCGCATATGATACAGACGCCTGCGGCAAGTTGACTTTCAATTCATTCATCTGAATGACTCCTTAATTAGATACTTTCTGAGTGGATAGAGGAACAGTACGGCCTTCAACTGATGCCAGCTTCTCGGCTTTCTCCATCAAAAGTCCGAATTCGTCTGGTGTCAGGCACTGTTCTCCGTCGCTCCATGCGTTTTCTGGATCATTGTGTACTTCGATCATCAGCCCATCTGCTCCTGCGACGATCCCTGCTTTTGCTCCAGCTTCAACCAGGTAAGACATACCGCCCGCGTGGCTTGGATCGATAATTATCGGCAGGTGGGACAGTTTTTTGATGACCGGTACTGCCTGAATATCCAGTGTGTTACGCGTTTCCGGTTCGAACGTGCGGACGCCTCGTTCACAGAGAATAACGTTCTCGTTTCCTTCTGACATGATGTATTCCGCAGACATCAACCATTCCTTGTAAGTTGCAGACAGTCCACGTTTAAGAAGGACAGGTGTCTTGGTTTTCCCTACTTCTTTCAACAAGTCAAAGTTCTGCATATTACGGGCGCCGATCTGGATCAAGTCCACGGAATCTACGAATTCATCGATCCATTTTGTCGACATCAGTTCAGTAACAATCGGCAGTCCCGTTTCTGCTTTAGCTGTCTGCAGCATGCGCAGCCCTTCAAGCTCCAGTCCCTGGAAGCTGTATGGCGATGTACGCGGCTTGAACGCACCCCCTCTTAGGAAGTTAGCTCCGGCTTTCTTGATTCGTTTCGCTACGTCAACAATCTGTTCTTCACTTTCTACAGAACATGGGCCGGCAATAATCCCCAGCTGGTCTCCACCGATAGTTTCCTGACCAACTTCTATAATCGAGTTTTCCGGATGAAATTTACGGTTGGCCCGCTTGTACGGTTCTTCAACTCTGACGATCTGCTCGACTTCAGGACGTGCCTGCAGACGATGTGTATCGATAGCACTGGTATCTCCGATTACACCTAGAAAGTCTCGTTTGATATCTGAGAAATGACTGACTGATACCCCTTGTTCTTCAACCTTCTTCGTAATCTCTTTTATCGCTTTAGCACCTGTTCCCTGTTTTAATACAATAATCATTAATCTCTCTCCTCTTCTTCTTTTATTTTATACAGACACCAGACCATTTGAGGCTCATAACGCTCAACAATCTGATAATTGTCTGTTTTTTCCTTTTCAAACACATCTTCGCTGATAATCGTGTATTTCAGACCCATATTTTTAAAAGCGGTCCAGGCTTTGATCTTGCTGTCAGTGTAGGTTATCGGAAGTGTCTCATTCACTTTGTTCAAGTATTTTTCCAGAAAAATCTCTGTTGCCGGATGAATCATGGCGCTGTCCATTTTTCTGTCTCGATTTTCTATCAGCACCATCGGCTTGGTTTTCTTTGCGAAAACTTGAAGCAGCTCTATTTTCTCCCAATAATCGTAGTTGAATTCTTTCCATCCATAGGGTTTTCTAGCACTCTGAAAGGCTACGGGAAACAGAACGCAGTCGCCTTTAAGCCGTTCGAGTTCATGAAGGATGGTATCGAATGACGGATAGCCAACAATGTCATCCTCCTCTGCCTGTAGTAACGACTGGGCTGCGGCGTAACTGTCTGTATTCTCCGGCCCTAATGTATGAATAATCATCTGATCTCCTCCACTGACATATCTTGATCACTTGGTGTGTACAGTTTCTTCGTGTCAGACAACCAAATAAGCTGACTTGCCATCCCAACCGACTTCAGGATAAACAAAAAGCTGCATCCGGTTATCTGTTTTACTTAAACAGGATAATCGAATGCAGCTTTGGTTAAATTCACATATATAAATTAATAGTTCATTTATAGTGTGCGCCCATTCGATGTCCTGATGGAATCTATGGGGCACTGTTTTTTAAGACAGTTTAAAGTGCTCTAGCCTCCATAGATTGTTTCTAAAGAAGCTAAAGTAATAACGATTCAATTGTGGCGTGATTAAGTTGTTTAATTCTTTATTCATGTTAAACACTCCTCAATTGGTTTCAGTCATTAACTAACTGTGCTCACAATGTTAGCAAGCATAAAAATAAATGTCAAGGTATTAGTTAAAAAAAAATATTGTTTTTATCATTTCACTCTAATGTTACACTTTACTTGTGCCGATAAAGTCGGCTGAATCTCAATCTGTTTGCCAATTTATGGTAAATATGTGTATACTTTTAAAAAAACGAGGTGCCTACATGAAATTTTACGGCCTGCTGGGCGAAAAACTGACACACAGTTTGTCTCCTCAGCTGCATAAAGAAATATATAAACGAGTGGCCATCAACGCGGCTTATAAAACATTTCCCTGCCCACCTAGTCAGGTCCCCCAGGCGATCGAGAGCCTGAAAGTCCTGTCCATCAGCGGATCAAACGTGACGATTCCCTACAAGGAAACTGTCATGCCTTACCTGGATGAAATCGACCCGACTGCACGAACACTAGGTGTAGTGAATACGATAAGTAATCTGGACGGCTATTTGAAAGGCTATAATACTGATTACGAGGGTTTCGGCCTGCTGTTCGAGCGTAGGCAATGGGATTTGAACGGCAAGTCAGTCACCGTCCTTGGTACAGGTGGATCATCCAAAATGGTCGTCCAGTATCTGAAGGATCACGGGGTCAAGGACATTACCTTAGTCTCCAGAACTATCAAGGAGTCCCCCTCTGATTCAATGGTCACATACCGGACCTACGACGACTCGGAGGCTTTCAGCGGAGATTATCTTATCAATACTACACCTGTCGGCATGTATCCCAACACAGGCGTCTCTCCCGTATCGGACGAAACGCCCACACGCTTCGATGCCTTCATTGACCTGATTTATAACCCTCTGGAAACGGCATTTCTGAAACAGGCCCGCTCCATTGGCAAGCCTGCAGTGAATGGTCTCGAGATGCTGATCGGACAAGCCATCAAATCTGTTGAAATCTGGGAGAACCGTTCAATTTCATTGAACCTAATGGATGAACTGATTCAGGACTTTTACCAGTGGAAAGAAGGGTAATAATATGACAAACATTGTCCTCATCGGCATGACTGGCAGCGGGAAAACGACAATCGGGAAAGAGCTGGCCAGCCGCCTCAAGCTGTCTTTTATAGACATGGACGACTTTATAGAAAAACAGGTGGGGCAGTCAATCCCGGAATTATTCGAACAGGGCGAAGCGGTTTTCCGATCTCTAGAAACTGACGCCTGCATCAAGCTGGCCGATGCCACTGATACAGTGATCTCGACTGGCGGAGGTGCTGTCCTGAAACAAGAAAACCAAAAGTGGCTCAAACAAGCGGGCGTAATCGTATGGATCGATCGTCCGGTAAATCTGATTGTAAAAGACATTGAGACTGCACACAGACCACTTTTGAAAAATGGCACGGAAGCCTTATATACGCTTTTTGAAGAACGTCAACCGGTCTACGAGGCTCTTGCAGATGTAACTGTCCGCAACGATCAGTCCCTTTCAGAAACGGTGAATGACGTGCTGAATCAGTTGACTAAACTTGACACTAAAGGAGACCACTCATGAACATATGGATTATCAACGGACCCAATATTAATCTTTTAGGTACGAGAGAGCCGGATATTTACGGTCACGAAACAATGGAATCAATCAACCGTCAGATTCAGACTTATCTGACTGATCACGGACATCTGTATGAATTTTTCCAGAGTAACTCCGAAGGGGCACTAGTCGATAAAATACAGGAGGCATTGAATGAGCAGGTTGACGGCATCGTCATCAATCCGGCTGCCTATACTCATTACAGTTATGCCATTCACGATGCCTTGAAATCCGTGTCCATTCCGACAGTCGAAGTCCATCTAAGTGCCATTCATTCCAGAGAAGCATTCCGGAAAGATTCTGTGATCGCTCCCGCCTGCATTGGCCAGGTGTCAGGCTTCGGATCAGCGAGCTATCTGTTAGGCGTACAAGCTCTGGAACTTCATTTGGCAAAGGAGAACACCTAGATGAATTTAACAATTGTAGGCCTTGGTGCCATCGGAGGATCCTTTGCGATGAGCCTGATGAACAAGGGGAATCACCGTATCATCGGTATCGACATCGATGAACAGACCATTGACTATGCACTGAAAGAACAGATCATTCATGAAGGCATGACTGTTCCGGAAGAAGGATTGAAAGAAGCAGACGTGATCATGCTGACCCTTTACCCCAGCCAGATCGCACCTTTTGTAGAGCAGTACCGTTCCTATTTCAAGCAAGGAGTCGTACTCACTGATGTGACCGGCGTGAAAACCTCTATTATTAAAGAAACGTCCCGCGTCCTTCCAGATCACGCTGACTTTATTTTTGCTCATCCGATGCGTGGAAGTGAAAAAAAAGGAATAGCCGGTGCATCCGCAGATAAATTTAAAGGAGCGAATGCTTTGATCACCCCCCTTCCTCAAAACAAGGAAGAGAACCTCATCCGTATAGAACAGTTGTATCGGGATGCCGGATTTTCCACGCTGACTCGGGTGACATCTGAGAAACATGACGAGCAGGTTGCCTATGTCAGCCAGCTGATGCACGCCCTGTCAGTATCCGTCGTAAACAGCAGCCAGGCCTCGGACGACACACTGCTCTTTGCCGGCAACAGCTTTCAGGAACTGACCCGCATAGCCGATATCAACGACAGCCTCTGGAGTGAACTGTTTCTGAATAACAAAGGGGCACTGCTTCAGTCGATTATATCATTTGAAGCCGAGCTGGAAACCTTCAAACAAGCTATAGAAGCAGATGATGAAGAAGCTCTGAAAGACTTTCTGATTCGAGCACGCGATCAGCGCAGAGACTGGTATTGATCAAGCTCGGAGAATCATTCACCGTTTTTTTGAAGCAGCTTTTTAATACTGACATGAAGACTCGCCAGTCGGCGGGTCTTTTCACTTTCCAAACGCTTGTCATTTTAACGAGAGCTTTATTTCTAGATATCAAAAAAGAGGCGTCTCAAAAGAAGACGCACCCCTAAATTATTATTTATTCAAACTTTCCATTCACCGACATAGACGTTTTCGCCTTCCACCATGCCTTCTTTCCTGAAGCCGAATGATTCATAAAGACGAATCGCCAGGTCGTTGTCCGGTTCAGCACCGATCCTCAGGTCCCTCACATGCCTGTGAGGCTTGAACTCTTTCAGAAAAAGAGCCAGCGCTTTTCTCCCAATTCCTTTTCCCTGGTAGTCCCTGTCGATCATAAATCGTTCCAGCCACCAGGAGTCGATCGGATAGGCATCATCAGCTGGATAGTAGCTGCACATCAGAAAGCCGACTACCGTTCCATTCTGATAAATGGCGAACGGATACTTTTCTTCCTCGTAACTCGCTTCCAGAAGAGACAAGTCATTCGGCGCGACAAAATCCTGCTGGTGGGGATGGACTTTCAGATCCACTACGGTCATATAATTATGTTTGTCTACAGGTTTCAGTTCAATCATCGGTCATCACTTCTTCAGTAAAATTTGAATTAACCTGCCTGTGGGTCACTTTCAAGTCTTTACTTGAAATAGTTGATGCCCATAGCATCCTTAACTTCATCCAGAGTCTGGGCTGCGACAGCTTCTGCTTTCAGGCTTCCCGCTTTCAGCATATCCAGAATGGCTCCTTTATCTTCAGCCAGTGCTTCACGACGCTCACGGATCGGCTGAAGCTTGGCCTGAAGCACATCGTTCAGGTAACGCTTGATTTTGACATCACCCAATCCGCCGGCGCGGTACTGGTCTTTCAGTTCCTGTACTTTTTCCTTATCGTCATCAAACACATCCAGATACGTGAACACAACATTTCCTTCGACCTGACCTGGATCTTCCACACGAATGTGGTTCGGGTCGGTATACATACTCATGACTTTTTTCTGGATGGTATCTGCACTATCAGACAGGTAAATACCGTTATTCAAAGACTTGCTCATCTTCCCTTTTCCATCAATTCCGACCAGACGGCCCTGACCTTTTGGAGGCAGGATGATATCCGGTTCAACCAGAACATCTTTTCCATAAGTCCGATTGAAGTCGCGTGCCACTTCACGTGTCTGCTCAAGCATAGGCTTCTGATCTTCTCCTACAGGAACGTGAGTCGCTTTGAACGCCGTAATGTCTGCGGCCTGGCTCACCGGATACATGAAGAACCCTGCAGGAATACTTTCGTTGAAGCCTTTTTCCTGAATTTCAGACTTAACGGTAGGGTTACGATGCAGTCGTGCTACGGTGACCAGATTCAAATAATAAAGCGTCAGTTCCGGCAGTTGAGGAATCTGAGACTGAATGAAAATCGTCGTCTTCTCAGGTTCCAGTCCCACAGCCAGGTAGTCCAGAGCCACTTCCATAATGCTCTGCTGAACCTTTTCGGGATTCTTAGCGTTGTCCGTCAGTGCCTGCTGATCCGCCACCATGACAAAGACATTATTCTGTTCATCTTCTTGAAGCAACACTCGGTTCTGTAACGAGCCGACATAGTGACCTAAATGCAGTTTCCCGGTCGGACGATCGCCAGTTAATATAGTACGTTTCATAATTATTATCTCCTTGGATAGCGTAGTCTAATTGATTTTATTGTATCTTACTTACACCTTAAAAAAAAGGTAAAATGCATCGCCTCCTGATCAGGCTTGCTTCTTCTCCTTGAAGCCTCTCGTCATCCACCAGAAAGTCAGGCCTGACATGATAATTAGAATAATCCATTCACCGAAAGGAATAAAGAGCTGGCTCAGAATCATTACAAGAGAAATAATGAAGACAGGGATGAAAAAGATCAGCGTGCCCATGCATCCCAGATTGGCTTCAGATGCTGAATACTTCCTTGAAAAAGGCAAGCTCTTGACGGATCGGCGTGCTTCCAGATAAAAGACAACACCCATCAGTAAAAAGCCGTTGATCATCTGAAGCAGATAGTCCCATCCAGAAAGCACAAGGACGACTGCAGCAATGATCAGATAAAGTGGCAGTAGGATTTTTACCAGCATCGCCTTTAGAGCTGCCCGCATGAATGGCGCTCTCGACTGCTGCGGTGTCAGATTGAACACCCAGCTTCCCTTGTAGTTAGTTGAAAACTGGATCGATACAGTCAGCACTGGTATCAGCAGCAAGGTGAAATAAGGCAGATACAGAATGGATACCGGATTCTGTTCCAGTCCTGCAGTCTGATCACCAGTCAGTGTCGTGAAGACGAACACGATCGGGAAGACCAGTGCACTGGCAATCGACGGATACAGACGGGTCTTGAATTCCCGCTCCGTCTTTGTCAGCTGCCAGGAGAAATGAAAGTAGGCCTTCTCCAGAGGGTCTTTGCATAATCCAGAAGCTGCGATTCTTTCCAGAACCGACCGTTTGTTTATTTTAAGACTTGAAGCATTCATTTTTTGAAGATTGCTTTCGATTTTATCCGTACTCCAGTTATATAAAATAACAAGTAACACGGATCCTACTATAAGAAGGCCGGTATATATGCCGTAGGTCAGTGTCCAGCCTTCCTGAAGCAGTCCAAATGGTGCCACGAACCACATTGGGAAAAGAACGGAATGGCCGAGGGTCAGATTCATTTCAACCAGCAGTGTTTCCGGATCGATGATCTGAAAAATCTGGCCGACTAAATAATAACCGATTACCATAAAAATTGATAGCGAGATCTGACTATAGGCAATGATGTTTTTCAAGCGTTCGCCGTCAAACTGCTTAAGAATCGTAGCGTAAACGACAAGGGTCAGGCCCAGACACCAGAGTGAAGCCAGCAGAGAAAGCACAAGGACCAGCAGTCCGGCCATTATGCCATTGAAGTAAAACGTGAATAGAATCACTGGCGCTCCGATGGCCATCGTAAATGAAATAAGATAAATGCCTACATGTGTAGCCTTGGCTGCCCCGAGCGTTTTCCTGGTTACAGGCTTTGTTCCAATGAGTATAGAATCTTTTGTATCCAGCAGAATAGTTGAAAAATTAGCCAGAAGAGTCGAAAACGTCATCAGAAACAGAAAACTGAAGTAAGTCGTGTACTGAAACACCCAGTTATCATACGCAAAAAGGAAGAGCAGAAAGACACTGATCAGTGCGTAGACCCACAAACTGGAGAAAAAATGGTTTTTTTCTTCACCTGACCGGCTGTTTGAACTGACAGCCTGCATAGGTGATTCCCGTCTGCCATCCATCGTCATCTTCATAGAAAGAATGTTGCGCATCTGAGGATAATCAACCCCGATTTTTTCATATACTCCTGAGAGAACATCTATGATCCGCAGATAGACAGGTGTTTTCCCGCCTTTTTTCAGACCAAGAATGTCACGCATCATTGGAACCGTCTCCCTTCATTGCAGTAAGGAACTGTTCGGCGAGAGCCGCATGCTGGTCAAAGCCTGTCAGCGTATTGAAAAGCTGCTCCAGAGTGCCATCCGCCTCTTCTTTGAGCTCCTCAAACGGTCCGTCCGCAACGACTTCTCCGTCATTCAGAATCATGATGCGGTCACTCAGTTTTTCAACGGTATCCATCACATGGGATGAATAAAAAATCGTCTTGCCTTCTTTTTTCAGCTGCCATAATAATTCCTTTATGATCTGTACACTATTCGCATCTAACCCATTGAGCGGCTCGTCCCAGAAGAGGATATCCGGATTATGAAGCAGGCTGGAAATAATCAGAACTTTCTGACGCATCCCTTTTGAAAAAGAAGCCAGACGCCCATTCAGTGACTCTTTTATGCCTAAAGCATCCATCATCTCTTCTGATTTAGACAG
The DNA here is from genome assembly GCF_900101165.1 of Alkalibacterium thalassium. Taxonomy (GTDB): domain Bacteria; phylum Bacillota; class Bacilli; order Lactobacillales; family Carnobacteriaceae_A; genus Alkalibacterium; species Alkalibacterium indicireducens. The sequence goes on from NZ_FNFK01000032.1 coordinate 20,852, forward strand.
AATAACTCCTTCTTTCATCCCGTAAAGTTCACCGATGAACAGCAGGTATTCTTTAGCCGTCAATGTTTCGTAAAGTTCCGCATTCTCCGGCACATAACCGATGCGTGATTTGTAAGTAACCGTCTGACTGTCTATCGGCTGCCCGAAGAGTCGAATCTCTCCCCCGTCTCTTTCCAGCACCCCAAGAATAATTTTGACCGTAGTACTCTTTCCAGCTCCGTTCGGCCCTATGTATCCGATAATTTCTCCAGGATGTACTGTAAAATCAACGCCTTTCAGTACCGGTTTTCCGTCAAAAGATTTAGTCAGCTGACTGATTTCTAATATTGGTTCCATAACTGCCTCCATGTGTCATTTAGTGATAGTTTATCACAAAACAATAGATTTACTCCTTGTATATTATATTTAGGGTTTTAACCTTCCGGTTTTTACTGGATAACCCTATGAACCTCTTTTCGATTACCTCATCTCATTAGATATGAGATAATTAGTTTATTGGATTGAGAGGTTAGCCGTTTACTCCTTGAGTCCTTGAACTCGTAATCGAAAGACTGGTTCCTCTCTCTGATAAGCTGATTGCGAATGAGTTAGATGTTGAAAGCCTCGTGCTTTACTCCGTATCTATAACAAGGTAGTGACGCTTTTCAGACGAGTGGCTGTTCAATCCAAAATTAAATGAAGAAGGTGTCGTTATGTTCTTCTTAGGAATTGATATTGGCAAACGAAGCCATGTAGCCTCAGTTATGAATGAAGAAGGAAAAGTGATACTAAAAGGCTTTTCATTCCCCAATTCAACTGAAGGTGGAGAAAAACTTCTCCAAAAAATCATCTCTTTATCTCCGATTGATCAGTATAAAGTCGGAATGGAAGCAACGGGCCATTACTGGCTATCTCTTTTCTCCTTTTTGGATGAGCACGACTTTCTAATTCACGTCATTAACCCGATTCAGACCGATGGTTGGCGGAAAGGAACGGAAATTCGCAAACGTAAAAACGATATTATTGATTCTGTCTTGATCGCTGATTTAATGCGCTACGGAACCTTTGTAGAAACATCTTTATCCGATGAAAACATCTTTTCGTTGAAACAACTCTCTCGCTACCGAACCTATCTTGTGGGCACCGCTAGTGACTTCAAACGAAAAATCATTGCGGTATTGGACCAAGTTTTTCCTGAATACGATACACTTTTTAGTAAAGTGGGCATTTTTGGCAAAGCCTCAAAGGAAGTTCTGTTAGAACTGAGTTCTCCTGATGCCATCAATCACATTTCTGCAGGTGCCCTAGCTGATTTATTGGGGGAAGCCAGTAGAAATCGCTTGGGTATGAAGAAAGCTGAAGAACTAAAAACCGCTGCCTCACACTCCTTTGGAGTTAAATTCGCCCAGGAAACATTCACCTTTCAATTACGTTCAATGATTGAGCAATTAAAATTTCTTGAAAAGCAAATAACCGATACAGAAAAAGAAATTAAAAAGATCATGGATGATATTGATTCTGTGATAGAAACAATCCCGGGTATCGGTCCAATTAACGGTGCGACGATACTAGGAGAAATTGGTGATATAAACAAGTTCTCCTCACCAGCTAAATTAGTTGCCTATGCCGGTATTGATGCTTCTGTCACCCAATCGGGTGAGTTTGAAGGAACACACAACGTCATGAGTAAACGGGGCTCTCCATATTTAAGAAAAGCCTTATTCTCCGCTGCACTAGTAGCCTCAAGACACGATCCTGTATTAAAAGCATTTTACGAAAAGAAAATATCTGAAGGTAAACACCACCTTACAGCTCTGGGCGCCGTGTCACGCAAACTCTGTTACATTATTTATGCTATTTTGAAAAAGAATGAACCTTACGAAGTCCGTTTGCGATAATTTCAAAAATGACGCTTGATTCAGCTTATTTGGTGCGCCCTTAAATTCCAAAATAGACTGTAGAAATATTAGGTTTTATTGCTTGACTTTATATAGTTAGTCTTTC
>NZ_FNFK01000055.1 GCF_900101165.1 Alkalibacterium thalassium
TCATATTTGGCATATCGTTTCAGAACACGATCGACGGTCCCTTTTTCAAAGGCAGAACGAAGACGTAAAAGTAATTCATGACAACTGATAAACAGTGTACGGTAGCCTTGATGACATGCTTCAATGCCTAATGCAATGACAAGGTGTGTTTTCCCTACACCAGGGTTTCCAATGAAAACTTAGTTGACTACTGCACACATTTGTACCACTGATGCCAACTTTCTTACCACTGTTTGCCAGCTTGATGTACCACTAAAGAAATATCCCATAACCCACTGTATGATTGATTTAGATAAAAGAGAATTTAACTTTGTTGAAAAAGCACCTAAAGAATTAATCCAAGAATGTTATTCAAAGTTAAAATTAATGTATTAAATAAAAGCAGCCGACTGGAAATAAATTCCTTAAGTCTGCTGCTTTTAATGAACGGTTGTCTTCCTTAGAAAAAGTGGTTAATAGTGTCACTTATTTTTTTAACTAAATCGGAGTTTAGGTGTGAAATTGGCTTTCCTATAATTCTGAGAGTCGGATCAATACTTCTTATGTGTTGAAGTAATATTGTGCCCTTTACCTTCTCGTTATTTGGAATTGAAACGAAAAATGGTGAAACAGTAAAACGCTCTTCTTTATATTTTTGAGAGTTACTGATAGGAGCGATTAGAACAGTATTCAAATATCGATTGTAAAAGTTGTTACTGACCACTAAACAGGGCCTAGTCTTTTTTGTTTCTGTTCCTTTTGACGGATCTAGATTAACGAGTATGATATCTCCTTGTCTGAGTTTAGCCATTAATCAAAATCCTCAGCTTCTAAATCTTCACCCCAGGTCATTTCTTTATCATCAATAGAGCCATAGGTTGCTTGCTGTTCCTCTACTTTTTCCCAAAAAGCTTTCTTTTTATCCACGCTTTTAATAACCACGTCTCCTTGTTCATTAGTATAAAATATAATGTGGTCATGAGACTTAATATCTAATGCGGTTCGAATGGACTTTGGAATAGTTACTTGGTTTTTAGATGTGATTTTTGCAGTAACAGGATTTCTTTCTTTGTAGCTAATCATTTCATTCACTCCCATTTAATAGATAATTCTTATTATAGCACAAAAGTAAGGAAAAGTAAGGAGTGTGACTTTAGTTTTTGTCTTTTTTGTTAATGGAATATGTTATGATAGACAAACCAAATAACAGGAGGCATTCACCGTGCTCATACATACAACAGATAAATTTATGTCAGAAATAGAAAAAGCAAAAGGTCACGTCTTGCGGCTCAATCCTACTAATCCAAATGAGAATGCTTGGTTAGCCCATATTGCTATTTTGAATCGAAGAAAAGCGCTCGTACTTGTCCATTTAGAAACGCAGTTAACACTTGTAGCTTGGCTACTTAAAAAAGAAGAATTAAGTAAGATTGAGAACATTATTTACTATGTCAGACAAGCGTATTTTGACTATTTAGGTCTCAATTGGGTCAAGCAGATGGAAATAGAGAAGAAATTTGATAACCGAGATTTGGTATGGACTAAGGGAGAAAACATTGATACACCAGACTATCTTGAAGAAGTCATTAGACCTTTAAGAATGGAAGTGAGAGGGTTTGATGATGAAGAGATTGTCCAGCTGAAATTAATGGAAAAAGTCAATAACCGATTAGTCACTTATCCAGATGGAACCGAAGATACACCGTTAAATAAATGGGAATCATTCTTAAGCGACAAAGGATTAGGAGAGAACCTAGTATTCACGCCACCTGTTGCAGAATTAAAGGTAAGCCTTGAATTGGAAACAGAAGAAGATGTCGTGAGGGTTTTACAGGTTCCAATAACTTATACTTTTAATCAGTTGCATCACATACTGCAGGAAGCCTTCATGTGGGCCGATTATCATTTGCATCAATTCACTTTTGAAAAACCAAATGGTATGTCTGTCTAGTAGACGACGATGAATCATTTGGATATAAACAAAGACAACAAATAATGAAATACGATGAAGAAGTGCAGCTGCTGGAATACATCCGTTCTGGAGATGTCTTTCTGTATGAATATGATTTCGGAGATGATTGGAGACATAGAATTGAAGTGACCCAAATCATTGAAAAGCCGAGTCTTCGAAAAGCGCGTTTAATAGACATGCAAGGGGACCCGGTACCTGAGGATGTCGGAGGAGTAGACGGCTATGCAGAATTTAAACAGGTGATGTCTGATCCATCCGATGAACAGTATGAGCATTTTTCTATGTGGAGTGAACGATTCAGAAGTCGTTTATCCATACACACTTTAAATAGTATTAACTTTAGTTTAGATAGACTTTAAGTTCAATTACAGAACTATCAAGCGTAAAAGCCCACGGTTTTAATCGTGGGATGAGAGCGTAAATTGAGATAAATGTCTGATTGTTTTGTCTTCTTTTTCTTTTTCTTTTAAAAGTAAGTGTACATTTCTCTAGGCTTTCCGTTGACGGAGTGATATACTAAAGTTAACAAAAAAGAACACACGTTTGTATTCGTGATAGAGGTGAAGCGAGTGAAAAAAGAACAGACAAAGTCCTGTGTTAAAGTGCTCAAAGTGAAATTAAAGCCGACTAAAGAACAAGCAGCTGAATTGACCCGGCTATTTAAAGAGTATATTTATCACGCCAACCAGCTTGTCCAGCAGGCTGTATCAGATGGCCGCTTTCCAACAGTCACTTCCAGACACATTGATGTTAGTATGAAATCCTGGACACGTTTTGATAGAATATAAACTATCGAAAAGGAGTGTCTATCGATGTCAAACCGAAGAACCTATGATGTCGACTATAAGAAAACGCTAGTCAGTTTGTACGAAAATGGTCATTCAGTAAAGACTTTAAGTGAGGAACATGGCATAGCAGAACAAACCATCTATCGGTGCTGAAATTGATTTGCTGCTGATTTATGAGAGCGGTATATTCGTGTTTGAATCCAAAAACTACAGCGGGTGGATCTATGGAAACGAGAAATACCAAAAGTGGACCCAGATTTTCCCGAACAAGAAGAAGTACCAATTTTTCAATCCCATCTGGCAGAATAACGGTCACATCAGTGCGTTGAAAAATGTAATGAAGCTTGAAAATGATGCCCTATTTAAATCCTATATTATTTTCAGTGAAAGATTCACGCTTAAAAAGATTACGCTGCAGTCTGAAAATGTCAAAGTCATCAAGACAAACCGGCTTATACCAAATGTAAAGCGTGATATAGTCGAGTCTTCCAAAATACTTTCACCCGAACAAGTTCAAGTGATTTACAAAGTATTGGGCAGGTACGCTTTGGCTGATGAGGTGACCAAACAGGCACATATTGCGGCGGTTAAGGCGAAGGTGTAGTAAAAGTTATAATTACTACATGTTAAGAACACAAAAAAGTACCAAAGAGACTAAATCCTTTGGTCCTTTTGAAGTATTATATTAATTTATCAATCACTTATTTACGCTTCTTACCTTTTTTCTTACGTTTAGCCTGTAATTTTAGATACTCGAGTCTGGCTTTTTTCTTGTCTTCAATGCTATCTGCATGTCCAAACGAAGAGGAAGCTGAGGGTGAGGTCTTTTTTGACTGGCTGTTTGATGCCCTCTGTTTCTTTGATGCTTCTTTCTTAGGCTCGTCAACTTGTGCACTTGACTCGTTGTTCTCAGTTGAAACTTCAGCAGTTTTATCTGCCGGAACCCAAAGCTGTCCATCAACATTATAAGCTAGGCCATGTTCCACTAACTTCAAGATATTTTCCAGGCTGTCATCTGAAAGGGTATCGTCGTATACTTTCATAGACTTATCTGTATTTACTACTGATTCTGAATAAAATGACTGCAAGTCAGAATTAGACTCAAGGACATCCTTCTGTGCAGTTTCCATCCACTCGGTTAGGGCTTCAACAATTTCTGCCTTTTTCCAGCTTTTAGCAATGTCCAAATCGTGATGCTCAATAAAGTGAGTAAGCTGCTTTTTAGTGTACTGATTATTAGCAGCTTCAGTAGATTGCTCCTCGGGCGCTTTTTTGATTTCCAACTGCTTAACAGTCTCTAGGTGTTGCTTGTTCATATTCAATTTCTCCTTTTTAGCTGATTTACAAAGTGTACCATAAACAGGGTGCATGATAACAGTGTTTCGGGTAGTTTTTAATTGATAATTAAAGAAGATCATATTAATTTTTTGACGATTGTAGGACCAAGGGGTCTTTATACTCTTTTTTCCATCTTTTTGTTTTCGATCTAATCGAGAAGGATATAAAGTGGCATGATAGACAGTTAATACTTAAAAATGTCTAAAAAAGCAGTGAGTTTAATAGAAATAGTTATCCACATTTAGAGGTATGAATAATTCAGGTTTGTCACTATTTGATATCATTATCTGATAAGTATTTTCATGGTTAAAAAATAGTACATGACTATATTAATAGTGTTATAATAAATTAAAGCATCCTCTATAGGTAAACGAAAGGGTGATTATTATGCTGTTGTACGTTGAACAAGATATCTTTGAGAGCCAAGCACAAGTGATAGTGAACACAGTAAATACAGTTGGAGTAATGGGGAAAGGTATAGCCAAGAAATATAAGCAACTTTACCCAGATATGTATAAACAATATAGACTTTACTGTGAACAGGAATTACTAGATATTGGGAAGCTTTGGTTATACAAAGATGAGAATAAATGGATTTTAAATTTTCCTACAAAGAAACATTGGAGAAACCCGTCCAAAATTGAATATATTGAAAAAGGGTTGGAAAAATTCGTATCCACTTATGAAGATAAAGGGATTTATTCAGTTTCTTTTCCTCAACTAGGAGCTGGAAATGGTGGATTAAATTGGGAAAAAGAAGTAAAGCCTCTTATGGAAAGATATCTTAAAGATCTACCCATTGACATTTTTGTTCATATTGTTAATAGAACTGGGAAAGTACTGGAACATAAGAATATTAAAGACACAAAAAAGTGGCTTCAGAAGCAGCCATCTGCACTAAGTATTGATTTTGTGTGGGAAGATTTACTACAGGAAATCAACAAGAATCAAGGTGAAATATTTAATTGGTCAGTTAAGGATAATTATGAAACTGAAGAGATAGTAGTTAATACTTCGGATGATTTAATAGAATTTAATAAGGAGGACTTTTATGATTTATGGATCAAGCTGAGAGATTATGGTTACATTTTTATTACTGATTTTCCGGAGAAATATCAAACTAAAAGTAGGAGTAGTAAACTTTTAATGGTTTTCACTATGTTGCCCTATATAGAGCCTCTGAGTGCGTTAAATCATCTAAATCAAGTAACAACCGGTGTGACAATAAAAAATATTAATTTGCCCGAAGAAAATCATGAATCAGTTACTCAACAATTGGAGATGATTTTTGGATGACTGTTACATTTGATACAACTATAGACGAGTTGCAAACAGGAAAGATTTATACAGGCATATATAATTCTTCTAGAAGAGCATGGTTTAAGTACTGCTATCATTTTTCACATATCGAGAATATAGTTTCTATTTTAAATGATGGATATTTATTCTCTAGGAAAGAAGCTTTGTTAAAGAGTAAAATGAAAAGTGACAATGCTAGTAGCAAAATAATCGACCAGACTAATCCTAAATATAAAGAGTATGTTCGTTTATATTTTCGTCCTAAGTCACCAACTCAATATCATAATGAAGGATGTAAGACTAAAGAGCAGCTTAAGATTAGCGAGTTAAATGCTCAATGCTCTGTGCCGGTCTTTTTGTGTTTAGATATACGTAAAGTATTGACTCATCCTGGATGCTTATTTACTGAATCTAGTTTAGCTTCTCAAGGGGCTGTCTCACTTTATTCTACTCCGGATGAATTTAGTAAACTACCTTTTGACAAAATATGTATGTGTCAAGTTATTCTCGGCAACCTTTAATCTAAAAGCTAATATCGTGTTTGACAAAAATCTCCGTAGTTCAATAAAAATCAGCTGAACATTTTTGCAAGTATGCCCGTGAAACTTGAAGTAGAGGCATAGTTGGTCACTTTTCCTGTTTTCACCCGAAGGGTGTCTGTCTTTGACTTCCTTAGAGCCGAACGTACTGCACCCTTGAGGTCTTTTCCGAGTGGTTCAATGTGCTCGTCAACTTCTGATTTAAGTGCGATGTTCAACTCACTATTTCTTTCGGCTGTAAGTAAAGCCCCGACGTGCTCAGCGCCTCTGGCTGTCCAGCTTCGTCCCTGACGTTTCATCCGGTAGCTGTAGAATCGATGACCCGTTTCACATACTCCAACGCCTCTATCGATTTCTAAATCTCTTTCGTAAAAACCTCTCACATAGGGCCAGTTACGCTCCAGGTAAGCATGCAGCTTTCTAACAGCTTCCAATTTGTCCACTCTCACCGATTCAGAATCATCGACTATACGGCTCTGGACTGTTGTCAATACGCATTCCACCTGTTTCCAGTCGTAAGCTCTGACCGCTCGTGTTAATCGGTTCATCATAGGCTTGTCAAAGCTCAACCTAGTTTTTATTTTTCGATGGACATGGAACTTGTCTCTAAAGTGTTCGTGCCGGCGGCACATGCCAATAATATCTTCAAATCGATCAGCTTCATATCCACTTCCTCCATCGCTGTTGGAAATGACGATTGACTGTCTTAAATCATATGTCTGATCAAGGTAGACTCCAGCCTGTTCGAACGCTTCTTGGCTGGATTTCACACTGAAGAAGGCCATCGGTTTAATCAGGTCATGCCTTTTTTTATCTGCCTTGACGCCTTCATGCACAAGAACGCGATGGATAACGGGCTTATCAGTCTGTCTCCCCGCAATATGTAGCCCGTCACCTTCAATAAATACATGACTTACTCGTTTTCGTTTCTCTTTCTTGGACGGACGTTGAGACAGGTACGCCTGAACTTTTCCACCAATTTCCTGTGTGATGCTATGAATCGTCGTGTGGCTCGCTGAAATGGGGGAGCTGATGAGAAGACTTTTTTCTGCTTGCCTGAAAGGCATTTGGCTACCCATTTGGGCAATTTTCTTACGCACATTTAAAGAATAATGCTTACGCTTCTCGAGTCCTAGAGCTTTGTCCAGAGGCAGAAAGCTTTTCTCTCCTTTTTTTCTCAAACGCCTTCGCTCAAAACGAACCTCACCAAAAATAAACTGAATTGTTCGAGTCTCGATGCGATCGACTCGCCAGCCTTTCTCGTAATAGGTCGCATACAGTTCTTTGTCTAATCTCTGGAAGAGAAGTCTGACGATAAAACTATCCAAATCCTTAAGCCATAGGCTTAACCCCAGTTCCATATCCATAGAGGTAGAACTGTTCTTCAAAATATCGATGACTTGTGATAAACTAGGTAACATAAACGAGACCTTTCCTTTCTTTTTGTGTGGTAACTTTAAGATTAAAGGTCTCGTTTCTTTTTGTCTAGTTTTATCAAATACCGAGGTTTATTTTACACTAACACAAAATATATCATGACCGAGCTATAATGGCTTCAGAAGAAACAAGTTCTATTGTAGGTCATCGACATGCTGAAATAATTATCCCCGATTCTCTTCCTTTAACTGATTATCTAAAAAAGATAGTGGTGCGATCACCAGCCGAAAAAGAAACTCTCATAAGTTTGATGAATGAAGATTTAAAGAAAAAATACGAAAAGCTTATCCAGATTGATACGTCTAATATTTTATTTTATAGTAGATGGACTTATTTTCATAACGCTCAATTGGAAAATAACCTTATGACATTTGACGTTAGGGTTAGCAGGTATAATAATAATCAAATACCTATTCAATTTGATGTAGAAGTTGAACTGGTTGATGAAGATGGAACTGTCAAAAGACAACTAATTGAGAACTACTCAGTACCTTCTAAATTGAGGGTGCCCTTTTCAAAACCTAGAGAAAGATATGAGGTTACATGGTGGTTTGATAATCAATTAATGTATAAAGGTAGTTTTCGTTCAGAAGGAAATCTTCCTTTCTAAGGTATGGGGGCTATTATCGATTGTTAAGGTATAGAGGTGCTAATTTGGATCATCCAAGTGCACCTTTTTTTACTTTAATTGGAGTATATTAGTGAATTTATTACATCTAGCGGAATGTTATACTAATTAGTCGGGCCGAGTTATAACAATAGGAGTATAGTGCTAAATGAGTTGCTTAATTATACTCTGAAGAATAAATGGTTAAAAGGGAAATCTGAGGAGGTTGTTAGTGGGTGGAAAAAGAAATAAAAGATATTCTAAACGAAAACCGTATACTAAAAAAAGAGAATCAAATGCTTAAGAATGAAATTGCTAAGCTTAAGCAGGAAGCGAGTCATTCGCAAAGCGGAATAGAATCAAAGTCAGAAGGTTTCTATAATACATACGAAGTTCAGGAAAACAGTAAAAATCAGAATATAATTGTTGATGATAATTTTACCTCAAAAGTAAACAAGTACTCTACACCAGGAGAGAAAGTCAAACTCTATTCCTCTCTTTTTAAAGGGAGAACTGATGTATATGCTGAGAAATTCATTCATACGAAAACCGGTAAAGTTGGCTACGCTCCGAAGAAGAGACCTTACTGGGAAAGAACGGACGACAGACCATATGAACCCTATACTCTCGATACTATTCAAGATCATTTGAGAGGGAAGATTGTTACTGGGATTTTTCCGCTTAAAAACGAAGATAACTGTTTTTTCTTGGCTATTGATTTGGATGGAAGAGAGTGGAGGAAAGACACTTCAGCCATCAGAGAAGTTTGCAATGAGTTTGGTTTACCCGTTTATGTAGAGAGATCGCAATCAGGAAACGGTGCACATTGCTGGTTTTTCTTTGAGACAGAAGTGAAAGCATCGCTCGCTAGGAAAATGGGTACAGAGTTAATTAATCAGACAATGATGAAGAGACACGAGCTTGATTTTGCTTCTTATGATCGAATGTTTCCAAATCAGGATACCGTTCCTAAGGGCGGATTAGGAAATTTGATTGCTCTCCCCTTGCAAAAACAGGCGCGTAAGACTGGAAACAGCTTATTTATTGATGAAAATTTTACTCCTTACGAGGATCAATGGGAATATTTGGCTGCAATTAGTAAGATTACTGCGGATCAGCTGTTCAAAACAATTGAAAGGCTGACAGAAAACGACTCGTCACTTAACTTAGGTAAGAAAGGGTATATGAATAGCTTAAATAAGAGTGATTTCCCGAAATGCGTTCATCTAACTTTGAATAGTATGGTCAGCATTCAGAAAAAAGGAATCTCATCTAGAGCATTGAGCTATCTAAAGTGGACAGCTGCTTTTTACAATCCCGAATTTTATCAGTTACAAGCTATGAGACGATCAACATATCGCGTACAGAGAGTGATCACTTGTCATGAAGAGTCTCAAACGCATATTATGCTCCCTAGAGGTCTTTATGAAAAAATTACTAATATGTTGTCCGATTTAAATATTGAGATTAAAGTCATTGACGAAAGGAGCAAAGGTAATAAATTAGATGTATCATTTACTGGGAATTTGCGTAAAGATCAAACTGAGGCAGTAGAAAGAATGCTTAAGCATAACACCGGAGTACTCTGTGGAACTACTGCCTTCGGTAAAACAGTCGCTGCACTTAATATCATTGCTGAGAAGAAGGTGAACACTCTAATACTTGTTAACAAAGTCTCACTTGCGAATCAGTGGAGAAAAAGAATCGCCCAATTCTTAAAAAATGAGGAGTCAGACGAAGAATCGATATCGACTGGTCAACTTGGTGGAGGGAAGAAAAATTTAACTAACAAATTAGATGTGGCCTTACTTCAGTCATTGTATAGAAACAAAGAAGTTCATGACTGTGTTAGTAAGTACGGTATGATTATCGTAGACGAGTGCCATCATATCTCAGCTTTTAGTTTCGAAAAAGTTCTTAAGAACGCGAATGCTAAGTTCGTATATGGACTGACAGCTACGCCTAAACGTAAAGATGGACATCATCCGATTATTCATATGCAGTGTGGAGATATTCGCTATCAGAATGATGCTAGAAAAGTAGCAGAAGAACGGCCATTTGCACATGTACTGATTCCTCGTTTCACACCATTTGATCCCTATATTGACCTCAATAGTGACCTACAGACTATCTATTCAAGACTGGTTACGAACGATCAAAGAAATCGGATGGTCGTCGAAGACTGTGTGAGCAATGTAAAAGAAGGCAGGAACGGTCTGATATTAACAGAGCGAATAGAACATTTGGATATAATAAAAGAGATGCTGAAAAAAGAAATTAGTAACGTCTATATTCTTAGTGGTAGCCAGGGAAAAAAGAAAAATGATGCCGTTATGCAGGAACTAGAAACGCTGAAAGAAGATGATCCGTTTGTCATAATATCTACTGGCAAATATATTGGAGAAGGGTTTGATGACTCCAGATTAGACACACTATTAATCGCCATGCCATTCTCTTATAAAGGTCGATTACAGCAATATGCTGGTCGATTACATCGGTTGCGTGAAGGGAAAACTGAAGTTCGTATTTATGATTATGTGGACATACACGTTCCTCTTCTAGAAAGAATGTACCGAAAACGACTTAGAGGATATGGGGGCATGGGTTATGAGGTTGCTGAGAACACTTTATCCAACCATAGACAACTTATTTACAGTGGGGATAATTACTACAAACCTCTTGTTAAAGATATGATAAACTCATCTGATGAGGTCATTATTAGTAGTCCAATCTTGTCTGAAAAACAAGTGACTAACATAAAAGAGGACATTGGTAACATTCATTCTAAAGTTTCTTTAGTGACGAACACTTCTAATTTAACAACAAAAGAAGAACAACGGATGAGTGATACTATTATTGGAACACTCTTACAAAAAGGTATTAAGATCATAGAGTCAGAAACCGTCTCCCAGTGTTTTATCGTTATTGACCAATCTATTATTTGGTACGGAAGTATCGAACTATTTGGGAAACAATATAAAAATCGATCGTTTATGCGCATCGAAAGTACAATTCTTGCAAATGAAGTGTTGAAAATTGTAGGGAGAGTAAATAGGGGTTAGATGATCCTATAAGATGGGTAACTTAATAGTAAAAAGCATTAAGAATTCTAGGTGCTTGAAAAAGCTAGGAAATGAGATAATAGTATTTTATAATTTAGGTTGATTGATAAATAAGTTACTTTAAGTGTAGAAATAATAAAGGAACAGAAGCGAAAATACATTTTATGCTTCTGTTCCTTTGTTGTGGGTTAATAAAATAGATCAACATCAAAAAAGAATAATACTAATTTTATTATAAATAGTTGATTTCACTAATGTTGCATTAAAAATTTAACTGTTTCATGATATAAAAAAGTCCTTTATAATGGGGTTGGATGACTTATCCAAGACCAAAACAAAGGACTACAACATGGATAAGTATAAAACAAAAATGACCATAAATAAATGGTTTTCCTACATTTCTTTAGAAACATTAAGTGAATCGTCTCGACAGACTATCAGTCAGTTTAATCGCTATTCAAAAAAGTTAACATTTAAGAAAGTTCTGAAACTCTTTCTCTATGCGATTAATGATGAAACCGATAGCCTACGGCATTTGGATCAACAGTTGGTCAACCCAAACTTAAAAAAAGTGATGGGTATGGAGTCCATCAGCTACTCTCAATTATCACGTGCCTTACGAAAGATCGACCCCTCTGTATTGATGGATATTTTTACGCAATTACTGTCGTTGGTTCATGAAAAAACAGCGGTGCAATCAAAAGAACGCGTGTTTTTAATTGATTCGTCCACTTTTTCACTGAATAAAACACGGTATCCCTGGGGCACGTTTCGCCCGACTAAGTCGGGAATCAAACTGCACTTAAAGGTCTGTCATATGAAAGAAGGATGGGTGCACCCTGAACAATTCGAACTGTCCCATGCATCTGAACACGACCATGATCACTTGAACGTCTTTATCAATGAGAAACGGGCGACCTATGTTTTTGATCGCGGGTATCTGG
>NZ_FNFK01000068.1 GCF_900101165.1 Alkalibacterium thalassium
CCGGTATATGATGTTCGCCTTAATATCCCGTGAAGAGAAGGATCCGCGCACCATCGGTGAGCTGTTTTATTTGTGCTGTGATGAAATGGAGAACATTCGATTCGCGCAATCGCTGTTTCTCGTAATGGCCTGTCTGAAAGAGACATTAATGAACGAGTTAGTACTATCTGAACAACATGTTCAAGACTTGTTAGATACCATCTTTGATAGTTTACCGGAACTCTTCAAGCCATTTTTAAAAGAAAATCAGCTGAATCAAATATCAAAAGCGGCATAATAATCGGTACCAAGTCAATGACACCAAGGGTCAAAGGCTATTTTTTAACTGCAAAACTTGAGTTATTAAGAAGGTTTTTATTTTAATCAAAGGAAGATTTCCATGACACTATTTAACAATTATCCATTGGTAGCTGCTTTTTCAGCTATTATTATTTCTCAGATCATCAAAATCCCTGTTGCTCTATTATTAAACCGGCCATCATCAGTGGCTCTTGCCACATCGACTGGTGGGATGCCGAGTTCTCACTCGGCAGGGGTAACTGCCCTGGTAACGAGTATGATATCAGAATACGGCGTTCAGTCTCCATATGTAGCCATTGCCGCGACATTCGGGGTCATCGTCATGTTCGATTCCATGGGGGTCAGACGCCAGAGTGGTGAACATGGTATTCTGATCAATGAACTGTTAGCTGATTTCGAAAATTTCAGAAAAATGTTCACTCATCAGACTCAGGAAGAGATCGAAGCAATGAAAGAAGAAAAGCAGTCCAGGGAATATCTTGGACACAAACCGATCGAAGTCTTTTTCGGTATTCTTTCAGGCATTGTGATCGCACTGATCATCGGCATGCTATATTGATCTACAGTTATATTATGGAGGGTTTGTTTTGAATCTGTCAGAAGAACTATACGATATCACTATTATAGGCGGTGGGCCTGTAGGCATGTTCGCAGCTTTTTATGCGGGTATGAGAAATGCAAAAACTAAACTGATCGAATCACTCCCTGTACTGGGCGGACAAGTCTCCCTCCTTTATCCGGAGAAAACTATTTATGATGTAGGAGGATACGCAGGTGTTACCGGAAAAGAACTGGTTCATCAGCTCACCGCGCAGATGCAGCACTTCGACCAGACACTCTGTCTTGACGAAAAGGTACTGACCATTGACAAACTGGACGATCAGCTCTTTAAATTAACGACCAATAAAGGCAGTCATTTTTCTAAGACAGTGATCATTACAACTGGTCAGGGCTCCTTCAGTCCGAGAACCTTATCTCTTCCCAATGCAGAAGTTTTCGAGGAAGCTAATCTGCATTATATTGTGAAAGATCTGGAGCAGTATAAAAATAAAACTGTCGTCATATGCGGCGGAGGGGATACAGCAGTTGACTGGGCACTTACTCTTGAGCCTATTGCCAAAAAAGTTATTCTTGTTCACAGACGAGAGCGGTTCAGGGCCCATGAAGGCTCTGTGGAGATGGTAAGGTCTTCCAGTATTGAGGTCCTTACTCCTTATGTCCCTCACAATTTCGTGGAGGAAAACGGGCAGCTTAAAGCCGTGGAATTTAAAGAAACACGAGGAGAATACAAGTTCTCTGTCGATCTGGATTATTTCATTGTCAATTATGGTTTCGTCTCTTCACTGGGTCCAGTAAAAGACTGGAATATCGCTCTTGAACAGACCGATATCGTCGTCAATTCAAAAATGGAAACATCCATTGAAGGAATTTATGCTGCAGGTGACAGTATGACCTTTGATGGCAAAATAAAGCTGATTGCCACGGGATTTGGAGAAGCCCCTACTGCGGTCAATCATGCCATTCATTCCATTTATCCAAATGAACATGCTCAGCCAATCCAAAGTACAAAATTAACTTTTGAAGATTAATAAACACTAATAAGGAGGAGTCAAAATGGTTCAATCAGGTTCAGAACTGCATAAAGTAGCTTTAAAGAGGTTAAAAGACAGAGGTGTGACTTTGGAAGAGATTGCCGAACTGGTTTATGATCTTCAAAAACCTTACCTCGCAGAAATCACCATGGATTTATGCTTGGATAATGTTCAAGCTGTCATCAGGAAACGAGAGGTTCAAAATGCCATTCTGACTGGAATAGAGCTTGATGTATTATGCGAAGAAAACAAATTGTCTAGTCCCCTTCAGGAAATCATCAAAGAAGATGAGGGGCTGTATGGAATTGATGAGATTCTAGCTTTATCCATTGTCAACGTGTATGGCTCCATTGGTTTCACCAACTACGGGTTTCTAGACAAAACTAAGCCAAAAGTCATCAGTCGACTAGATAATCACAAGAATACACAAGAAACCCATACATTCCTGGATGACATCGTCGGTGCAATCGCTGCGGCTGCAGCAAGTCGGGTTGCACACGATAATCCTGAAATCTCAGATATTATGAAATAACAGATAAAGACCGGTCCCTCACATAAATCTGCCAGATAGGCAGACTCATGTAAGTGACCGGTCCTTTTAATTGAATGCATGTTTTTTGCTGTACCAGTACATCCCGATGAATGCTCCTTCTATGAGAATGAAAAATAGAATGAAGCAGTACATAAAGAATTCCTGTGGAAGTGCCAGGATGATGGGATCTGTAGTGGGATTAAATAGCCAGTAATCATTGTTGAAGAAAATCTCGTGAAATAAAACGAACATTCTGTCAAAGTTTACTGCCAGAAAGAAAAGCAGCGCAGGCGGAACCAGACTTGCAATGAAAAATGGTCTCTGGAGTGTCCAGATCATTCTGTTTCTTTTAACGTATCTCATGTAAAAGAAACTGGTCACGCTGGAAATGATCAGAATCCCGTAATTGATGTAAAAGAGAATCTTGACTTCCCAGAAATGAAACAGTCCGCTCTCTGAACTCGGAAAATCCAAAAACTCCAGTTCAGTGATCCAAGGAAAATGGAGATACCTTAGGAGCACGTAGTAATTGTCCATGATTGCTTCGTATGTCATATTCAACCGTTCAGGTAAATCATGAATTCTGACAGTCAGCTGGTAAAGTGGAGTAAACAAGATGACCACCGCAATACTTGCAGTGATGATCAGGAGGATCAGACTCGTTACACCTCCTGCTTTTCTTAGAGCATTCATTCTAAACACTCCAATCATCCAAGGTGTCTATCACAAAAGTCGGCTCATCAGCAAACTGGTCGAGATCCTCTTTTGACGTAAAGCCTGTGAGTACCAGAAGCGTATCAACTCCATTGTTGATACCTGCGAGGATATCCGTTTCATAATTGTCTCCGACCATCAGAACCTCATCACGGTTTAGACCTATTTTCTTAAGTGCTGATTCCATAATGTAACTCTCCGGCTTTCCAATAAAAGTCGGTTCCACTCGTGTCGATTTTTCGATAAGAGCGACTAGAGAACCAGCTCCAGGTACG
This sequence comes from Alkalibacterium thalassium, assembly GCF_900101165.1. GTDB lineage: Bacteria > Bacillota > Bacilli > Lactobacillales > Carnobacteriaceae_A > Alkalibacterium > Alkalibacterium indicireducens. The sequence continues at coordinate 3,414 of NZ_FNFK01000068.1, forward strand.
AGCCCCAATTCATTAGGCAGGTTCGTGTCTTTGTTAGTTGCAATGAATGAAGCCCCATTTTGAATGGCCAGACTGGCAATCATACATTTTTCATAGGTCAACTCTCTATCCAAGCCGACGACTACATGATCGATATCCTCTTCGACAATCTCACATCCGACCTGTTCCAAGGCTTCGATCAGGCCCTTCTCTCCGACAACAAACACTCTGTTGCCTTCCAGGTTCTTAACATAATCAGCTGTGGCCAGGGAACTGGTGTAGACTTCCTCTGCTTCTGCGGGAACATTGAACTGGGCTTTCAATTTAATTGCCACTTCTTCCGGACTGCTGGTAGAATTGTTAGTCAGGAATATATAAGGGATCTGGCTCTTCTTAAGTTGACGGATAAAGCGCGGGGCCTGTTCGATCGGTTCTTTCCCCTTGTACATAGTGCCGTCCAGATCAATAAGGTATCCTTTATAATTGTTATCAGTCATTTGGAGACTCCTTTACTTAATTACTTTTTCTTTCTGATCTGAAAACGCGTGCTACCCTTTTCATTTTTCACTTCTTTTACATTTTCAGTCTTTTTTGTATTGGGCTTGCTTTCAGTCCGGTTCTTTTTAGTGAAAGACTTTTTGTCTGCCTTCTTTTTTGTCGGCTCACTTGCTTTCTTTTTCTGTGAGTCACGTGATGGCTTTTTCGATGACTCTTTTGCAGCCTTGGCTCCAGTAGATTGGCTCTGTTTTTGTCCGGAAGATTTTCTTCTGGACTTATCTGGTCTTCTCTTCTGAGTTTTTTTCTGAGTCTGGTTGAAGTGAGGATCCGGGTTAGGATACGACCGCTGTTTCTTCTTCGTTTCAAGACTCTCAAGAACAAAATAAGCACAGCCAAAACTGCAGTATTCACTCAAGTAGTCTTCTAGGTGACCGATTTTCATATCGATCGGTGCTTTTTTGTTGCTGTCGTGATAGAAGCCTCTTAATCTTAGTTTGCCATATGACATATCTCCGACGATAAAATCATACTTTTCCAGCAGATCACTGTACCGGTCTTCAAGCAGTTCCAGATCAAGTGCCTCTCTATAATTCTCTTTGACTGCATACCTGTCACCGGCTATCTCAAGTGTTTTGGCATCAAGTTTTTTCACTACTTTTTCATCTATTTTTACCAGTTCATCAATCTTATCCTCAGTGACTGGTCGGTTAATATTCTTTTCTTTATTGTCTGTCACGATGATTCTTTCCTTTCATCTAATAAATTCGAAGTCTGGTGTGCAATGTAATTACCGACGATTGTTCTCAAGAGACCTGGACTGATCATTCTAACAGAGGTCTGTGCCTGGAGTTCCGGAAAGAAAGGAACATAAAGAAAATAATCAACTGTGATCAGTTTATACTGCCTGTTCTTATCAAGTTCTTTTTCATTGATATAGATGTTCTCTTTGTTCTTTTTTATTCCTTGAAAATAAAGATCTCCAAATATCTTTCCTCTAAATCCGTATCCTTTAACAGGCAATATTTTCAGCTTTTCTCTCTGCTGCTCCATTTGATTGAGCAGTCGCTTGAGGCTGTTTCCGTTCATGCTTACCTCGACTACTCTCATCGGATGCGGAAGAGCTTCATGCAGCTGCCTCCTGTTGATCAGTCCTTTGGGAAGCGACTCTAAAAAAAGCCCTGTATTGACCACTGCGATGTTCGTCTCGCTCAAACTGGTCATAGCTGCAAGTGTCAGTGAAATCAGATTCGGTTCTGCAACTTGCTCTTTGTTGAGTGGATGATTCAATTCCCCAAGAACTTCATGCTCCAGCATCCTGTTTCCTATTCTGTAAAGTTCATTCATGTCCACGTGTTCATCTGGTACAGGATCAACTTGTGAACGGACATCGATTACTTCAGCAGTCATGAGTATCTGATTGTCTTTACCGTATTCTAATGTAATTTTCCCTATATGCGTACCAAATTTCCCAGCACCGGCTATCAGTGTGCCTTCGATCATTTCACCTTCCGGCAGCAGGTGATGAGTATTCCCCCCCATAATTATGAGTACTTCTGGGTAGCGTTCAGCGATCTCCCTGTCAGTGGGCAGACCTAGGTGGCTTAACAGAATAAACCCATCTACCTTGTTTCTGTACGACCTGATTAGTTCATCAAGGACGTGGAAAGGATCTTCTACATTCCACCCCAATGAATCATAACTCATCGGCAGTGGAATGGTCAGACCGACTAGTGCAAATGTATGCCGGCCATTAGTTTCGAGCAAAACGATTTCTCTTGCCCAGTCCGGTCTGCTATTTGTTTCTTTATCTTTTAAATTGGATACAACCACTTCATATCTAGCTTCAGAATACAAGTCATTAAGCTGAGCTTTAGTGTTTCCAACCCCCTCATTATTTCCTATAGTCACAGCATCGTAGGCTCCATCATGTAGCAGCTCTGCAATTGCTTTCCCGTCTGTTGCCTCGGTCAGAGGATGGACTCGGTCTATGGCATCTCCGTCATCAAAGACAAATACGGTTTCTTTTTTATTCATCAGCCTCTGTTTCTCCTGAGTCAGATAGTGTGCTATTCTGGGCCAGTATGAAAGCTGAGAATGAATATCGTTGGTATGATAGATTGTAATCTTTTCCATCGTTTTTCCTCCAGCTTTATACTATCACATTCGACCCCAAACTCCTATTTTTCAAGTGATTTCAGAGATGAAATGCTTCTGCAGGATCTTTGGTCCGTTTAAGAGACCAGCTAATTTCCCTGGTCTCCTTATCAAATACCAGTGCTCTGTAATACGCGTCATGATAATAAAGAAACGTCCATCCTTCTTCCAGTCCTCTGTTGATCCAAGTCTCTTTTGCTTCGATGGAATCGAGCGGATGGTCATCAAAGGCAGTGACCCATAATGGGTTGATATGTGCATGTGTGGGGAAGACATCCGATAAATGTACTGCCACCTTCTCTCTATCCGTTATCTTGACGAGGCATTGCCCTGGACTATGACCTCCAATATGGATCAGTTCGATTCCTTTTCCTACTTCAATCGAATCATCGAAACAAGTTATCTGAGAAGCTACCGCACGCCAGTTATCCTCCCAATATGTTCCGCTCGTACGTTTGGAGGGATGCTGTATCGCTTCCCATTCCCTGCTCTCAACGAAAACCTGCGCATTTGAAAACACTGGTACTTTCCGACCGTCGACATCTTTCACTAAGCCGGTAACATGGTCGAAGTGCATATGGGTCATGAGCACTCTGTCAATGTCCCCTGGTTCAAATCCGAGTAAGGCCAGGTCTTCTTCTATGGTCGATTCTTCATAGGCGCCGTATATCAGCTTCTGTTTGTCCGAGAGTCTACCCCTACCGATCCCTGCATCGATGAGTGAAAGCATGCCATTTTTTTCAATGAGCATCGGTTCAGTCACGAGTTCAATCTGATTTTTTTCATTGCACGGGTAGCGACGGCTCCACAAAGGTTTAGGTACCGGTCCAAACATGGCACCTCCATCCATCATGGTCACTCCTCCGTTTAACCAGGTTATTTTAGTGGATCCGATCGTCAGCGAGTCCATAGCCTCATCCTTTCTTTACATCAGCGGGGCAAATAGTCTCAGTACACTTTTCGTCAGACGTCTGACGGGAGATTGATTTACCGTATGATCAGTCATCAGTTCACTGGACCTGATCGTTTCGTCAAAATCTTTTCTAATGTCATGCATGATTGTCCCCCCAAATAAAATTACTGCATTCTCAAAATGGAGGTACAAGCTTCGATAATCAAAATTGATGGTCCCGACAAGTACTGCTTCATCATCCACAAGAACAGTCTTTGCATGCATGAACCCTGGTGTATACTCATATATACTGATGCCTGCCTCTATCAGTTCAGAGTAGTAAGACTGTGTGGTCATGTGAACGAGATACTTATCCCATTTCTTAGGCGTAATGATTTTTACATCGATTCCACTTTCGGCTGCCAGTATGAGTGCAGTTTCAAGATTTTCATCTAGTATCAGATAGGGGGTGTAAATATACACCGATTCTTTTGCAGCATGTATCATTTTAATCAATACATGTTCACCAAAGTTTTTCTTGTCAGTCGGACTGTCAGAGAAGGGCTGGACATAATGTGTTGAATGAGCCTTACTTGTACTGGTCTCCAAGTTAACCGGTTGAAGGCTTTTTAAATCTTCAGTATCTATATGATCGTCCATAGACTGCCATAACTGAAGGAAAATGAGTGTCAGACCCCACGCTCCTTTCCCTGTCAGCTTGATCCCATTGTCTTTCCAGTGACCGAACCTCTCGATTTCGTTGATATATTCATCAGCTATATTTATTCCACCAGTAAAAGCAACTTTTCCGTCGATTGAAAGGATTTTTCTATGGTCCCGGTTATTTTGCGAAGAGGTAATAATAGGATGGAATGGGTTATATACTCGACAACTGATTCCCTTTTCTTCCAGCTGCTCTTTCATATCGGAAGGCAAGGTAACGAAACTGCCAATGTCATCATACATAACACGGACATCTACTCCCTGCTCTGCCTTTTCAACCAGCAAGTCCAGAAGTTTTTCCCACATCTTACCTTCTGCCACAATAAAAAATTCAAAAAATATGTAGGATTCTGCTTTACTGATTGCCTCCTGCATAGCCTCAAAATATGATTCTCCAATAGGATAATAGGCTGTCTCAGTGTGATCATAGACTGGAAATCCGCCAGCATATGTCAGATAATGCATGAGTCTTCCATGATGAGGAAAATCAGTTTTCGCTTTGTTTAAAACTTGCTCATCATGTCCAGCAAATGAGAAATGAACCTCGTAAATCTGTTCGAGTTTTGCCTGCAGCTTTTTTGTCTGTGTCTGTCTGTTAAATATCAAGTAAAATAATGTGCCGTATACAGGAAAAATCAGGACTTGCAAGATCCATGTAATTTTAAAAGCTTCTTTTCCTTTCTTCCAGACAACATGAAGAACTACACCTATAGACAGTATGGTAAACGCTGTCTCCAAGAAAATGGAATAGGCCATCGACTGGTTAACTACGAACCCGAAAATCGCAAATTGAATAATAATTAACAGCGCCAATATGACTCTTCTCTTAAATAATTGCATCAACCATTTTTTACTCAAGTTTTTCACTCCTTCATCCTCTGTTAAGCCTACCTTTTTTCTTCAGGTTTGTCACTATCTCAATAAGGGTTTTTAGTATATACGCTTCCATATGTATATTCCATTTATGCTGATCTTTGTGGGACTGTTCAGATCTTATTATTCCCGTCTTTCCCTACCATTTCATATCGATATCGTCAGCTTAGATGCCTTTTCTTCATCTTTAACGTGATGAGTGAAGGTGTCTTTTCTTATAGATAAGAGTTTTTAACGTAATTCCGAAAGAAGTCTCCCACTTCTAAGCGTATGGGTGCGAAGCACCAGTGAAAGTGGGAGATGAATTTCGGTCAAGCGATAGCTATGTGTAAAATAGTTGTCGGAAAGTAAAATAGTAGGGCAAGAAATTAAAGTAGACAAAAAGAAAGAAGACCCTTAATCTAGAGATAACCACAAATCCAGAAAAGAGGTCTTCTTATGAATCAAATTATAGCAGAAATTGCCAGTATATTAAAGGATTCTGAAACATTAATAGACAGTGAAATACGATTAGATCAGTACCTTCCACAAGTCATGTGTGAGTTGGTTTCTAAAGCAATAGAAATGATTGATTTGGAACTAATCCATTCCTATAAAGAACGAGGATACGAAATAGAGAAAACAATGAAACGTACCGTTCAATTCTCTTACGGGGGTGTTGAAATTAGGCGACGAC
>NZ_FNFK01000075.1 GCF_900101165.1 Alkalibacterium thalassium
AGAAATATTTACAGTTAAAAAAACGACGTGGCCACAAAAAAGCGATTATTGCCATTGCACGTCGCCTTTTGACAGCTATATATTATATGCTGCTTCGTGACGAACCCTATAATGCGTCTCTCTATAAGACCGAAGGGCTTCGTCCAGGGAGAGAGATGACTGTCGAACAAGCAATTAGCTTTGCAAAAAGTCATGGGTTCTCGATTAAAGTTAGCTGAATTCATTTTCTGAAACTTTCATGAAAACCAACTCTTTTTTAAGTGCGCCTCCTACTCCTTTACACCTCATTAGTCTTTAATTACATATTTTCAAACTTCTCTAATATATAGTATACAGAAATATCAGTCAGATGCAAAACGACCTTGAGAGTATTGATTTTTTCGAAATATTTTAGCAGCTTTATACTAAAATTTTGTGAATGAAAATGAAAAACGGACTTAGTCATGAGAGTATCTGTCTTCTCATGACTAAGTCCATTCGTTGTTATATATCCTATAACAGCTCATCCGCCAATAGTTTGTATACGTTAAGTCTCTGCTTTTGAGTATGCTGAATGCTGCAGATCATAGCTTCCTGAAATCCATAGGTTTCCTGATCTTGTCTCAACTTATCTGCTACTTCGGCTGCCGTTCCAACGAGATGAATGCCCCGGTTCTGTGTGGCCGCAGCCTGTTCCTCATCAGTGAACTGGTAATCCGCTGCTTCTTCAGGTGTCATCAGCTGGTCCATGCGTCCCTGACTCAGACGAATTCGGGCGATATCCTGAGGCTTTGCCAGGTATTCCGCTTCTTCTTTCGTTTCCGCTGTCGTAACTAAATAGGCTACGCTGATTTCAGGCTTGTCCATAAATTCAGATGGCTCGAAATGGTGGCGATACAAGTCGAAGATTTCTTTTCGCATGGCACCAAGCATGAAGAACTGGGCGAAAGAGTATCCCATTCCTCGTCTTCCTGCTTCTATAGCACTGTTTCCGCTCGATCCTAAAAGCCAGGCTTCCGGAAGGGTCACCTTCTGAGGAGACGCTGGGGTGTACCTGTACAACGGATCGTTAGGAACCGTATCTCTAATCAGTTCAAGTGCTGTGTCCAGCTTCTCATAAAGATGGTCAAAATCAGGTTTATTACCCTGAGACAGCGCATAGATCGACCGCTGATCCCCTCCAGGTGCCCGTCCTACACCGTAATCAATTCTGCCGGGAGCCAGTGCACTTAATGTCTTGAATACTTCCGCCATTTTCAGTGGAGAGTAATGCATCATCATCGTTCCACCAGTTCCCAAACGGATTTTATCCGTTTTTGCAGCGATATAGGCAGCAATGATTTCTGGTGCAGAGCTGGCAAAGGCCTCACTTCCATGGTGTTCAGCCATCCACATCCGGTCATAGCCTAATTTTTCTGCATATTGGGCTAATTCCACAGCATACTCAACTGCCTGCTGGGGGGTATGTCCCGTTGTTACTGGTGCCTGATCTAATACACTTAATCGCATCATCTATCTATCCTTTCTTTCGTCGCACCTTAATTATTAATCGATAGAGCTTGTAGCTACTGATCTGTAAATTAGGTAAAAAAATTGTTAGAGCATTCTTCTTATATCATACGCATACCCCAATCATCTGTCCATTTTGGGGCACAAGTATTTTAATCACTCGAACTACTGAATCTTCCCCTTGACCCTCTCACTTACATGCTCTATTATTGCAAGAGCATGTACAGTATTAATGAATAAGCAGTCACTCACTTTGGCGGAGTGGTCTTTAGAATGAACCTAGAATAGAGGACGATAAAATGATAGCTAAAACAAAAGAAGACATTGAAGGCTTAAAAGCCATTGGTAAAATCTGCGGATCGATACGGGATGAGCTAGTTTCCAAGGCTTTACCCGGTGTCACGACAAAAGAACTGGACGACTTGGCAGGCAGACTGTTCGAAAAGGCTGGAGCTCAGTCGGCACCTAAAGGCGTTTACGATTTCCCTGGTTTTACTTGCATCAGCATCAATGAAGAAGTGGCTCACGGTATTCCAGGAACCCGAGTCATTCAGGAAGGCGACCTGGTCAATATAGATGTATCCGGATCTAAAGACGGGTACTTTGCCGATACTGGAATATCTGTACTGATTGGGGAAGGACATCCTGATCAGCAGAAAGTCTGCGATGTCGCTCAGGAAGCCTTTGAAGCAGGACTGGCCTTGGTCAAACCGGGTGCTCATACTAGCGCGTTAGGAAAAGCTGTCCATGATACGGCCAGGAAGAACGGCCTCACAGTAATTAAAAACCTGACCGGCCATGGCATCGGACGCTCGATCCACGAAAAGCCGGACCATATTTTCAATTATTACTCCAAATGGGATGACGTTAAATTAAAGGACGGCATGGTGATTGCCTTCGAACCGTTCATCTCAAACAATGAACAGGAAGTTGACCAGTCCGATGACGGATGGACACTCGTCACTCAAGACAGTTTTGTCGCTCAGTATGAACATACGATTATCGTGACTAAGGATGGACCGATTGTTGTAACTAAGTAAAGATCAACTCATTAAAACAGTCTAATATTTATTAAAATCGGTTCTATAATATAATAGTTGCCAGAAAAAAGCACAGACAAGCCGTCCGTGCTTTTTTCATATTCAAGTTTTTCTACAATTGATTCTCTCTAGATGCTATTAAGCATCTTTCATACTTAAAAGTCTGCAGTCGGCTTATTATTTATAATGTTTATCAGTTGGTATTCACCGTTTCTGTATTTGAAGACACTTGTATCGCACTTGCCCCTTCATTTTTAAGTGACGCAATGACTGCCAGCATATATATTTTGGACACTAATGCCGATAAAGACCCAACCACAATCAGCCCAGTCAGTTGATCTGTCGCAGCTACTGTCAACAACAGGACGGCTACACCAGAAATCAGAAGATACCGTGTATCTTTTGTAGCATAGGTGTCCACCCTGTCTACCTGCTGCATTTCAGTAAATCTGATGATTACAGACTCAAATAATTTATGAAAAACAGTCAGTTCAACCACCATATGTACCGGAGGGTAAAAGAGCAGGAGCATACTCAACATCTGAAAATCCGAACTAATTAAAGGAGAAATACCTTCCAGAAAGGAAAAGGTAAAAAGAATACACAGACCGCTGTTAATGATCGTTCGATTTTGAGTTGGAAGATCGTCCTCAATTTCTCCAAAGCCTTTAATCATAATATACCACCCGATTATACTGGGAAACAGGATGAGAAAGCCTATCGAGATATTAATAATCGAGAGGATATAGCCCCAGAAAATCTTCTTGTATCCACTAGCTGTTTTCGTCATGTCTATCTTCCTCCCTTGTATTTAGAAATCTATATAAATCGATCATTTCGTGCTCGGGATAGTGCGTGTACCTATTAAGAAGGGAGATATGATATGACCTTCCTTCACTTGTCGATACTGTCAGTGTGGGTTCAGCATTCAAATAAGCAGATCCTTCAAGAGGCGTTTCACTAGTCGACTTTTCGACACTCACTGTCAGTGTATCTCCTGATTCGATGAGAAGGCCTTCTGCCTGTTGAGCAGTTACCCCGTTGGTTGAAAATGAATTTCTATGTATATATTCCAGCTTATGACAAAACACAGTCTCGTTGTGCCTGTAATCAAATAAAAACGCGCAGAGTAGAATCTGCACGTTTTTTCCACTTATCGATTTTGTTCCATAATCTGTGTCAGTTCGATCATTCGGTCGACTGATTCGTCCAGATACTTGATCGTATCCATCAGAGGTTTATCAGTTGTAATGTCTACACCCGCTACCATAGCAGCCTCTTCTGGTGTCTTCTGTCCCCCTAAGGCAAGAAACTCCAGCCACTGTTCCGCCTTCATTTCGCCTTGAGACATTTTCAGATAAGCCTGAGTAGCAATGGTCAGTCCAGCAGAATAGGTATAAGGGTACAGCCCCATATAATAGTGAATCTGCCTCATCCAAGTCAGCTCGGCTCCTGCTTCTATCTCGACAGCATCTCCCCAGAATTCTTCAAGGACGCTTCGTTTCAGTTCACTCAACTTGTCCGCATCAAAACTTTTCCCTTCATCAATCAGACGGTAGACTTCCCGCTGATAGGCCGCTTCAAGCAAGTGGGTAACAAAATTATGGAAGTAGGTCTTTGATATCATTAGAGAAATAACGTTACGCTCCATTCTCGGGTCATTCGTTTGCTTAGTTAGGTAGTCAGTCAGAAGCAGCTCGTTGAATGTTGACGGAGCTTCGATTAGATAAAGTGATGGGTCCGACCCGGTAAAGGAATTGTTCGCATTGGTCAGCTCACTTTGCCCGGCATGACCGAGTTCATGGAACAAGGTATAAGCATCTGTCAGGTCTCCTGTCCAGGTCATAAGGATATAAGGGTGCTTGCCGTATGCAGCGGAACAGAAAGCGCCTGACTCCTTTCCTTTGTTCTGTGCGAAATCGATCCACCGTTCAGGGTAAGCACGCTGGAGCAAGTTGACGTAGTCCTCGCCCAACGGTGCTATCGCTTGTTTCAGTAAGTCCTGAGATTCTTCTATACTGACTTTGGCCGTATAATCAGGATCCAAATCGACTTTCAGGTCAGCATAAGTGAACCGCTCAAGACCATGGACCTCCTTAAGATGCGTCACATATTTACGCATGACCGGGGCAAACTCTTTCATGATCACATCAATTTGGCGGTGATACAAGGCCTGATCTACTTCCTGATCCGCAAGCAAATAGTCAAATATTGAGTCGTACCCTCTCATATTTGCAATGGTCTTTTCATGCTGCACATGATTATAATATGCAGTCGCTACGACATTTTTATACTGGCTGAGCGTATGGTTGAATGCGTCATACGCTGCACGACGGATCTCTTTGTCGGTATCATACATGTACACTTCTTCGTACAAAACAAAGCTAAGTGGATACTCTATTCCGTTCACTTCGAACGTTTTAAAATCAGCATCTGCGAGTCTCGCCTGTTCAAAGACTTCGGCAAACGAATCCAGAACCGGATCTAATAGAGCCAGAGCCTCCTCCACTTTAGGATGCAGCTTGCCTTTCTTTGTCAGCTTGACGAGTCTCATGAATGGTGCGAAACGAGGCTGGGATTCACTTACTTCGTCTAATACTGACTCACTCAGTTCTTCCAGCTGAGATTTGAAAAAGCTGAGTTTCGCATTCGTGTCTGCCAGAAAGTTGGCGGCACGTCTGTTTTTTATTTGGGCTTCACTGTCGGAAATGTCGACTGTTACCGGCAACATGGCATAAGACTGGATATGGGACATGACCGTCCGTATGTCTTCATAGGCCTCGACCGCTTCTATGACAGATTTCGCATCATTCAGTTTTCCATCGACTTGTTTAATAAAATGAGCGGTATCCTGTTTTACTTTCTCTACTGCCTCTTCGTAGGCTTTGTCATCTTTAAATATAGCAGACAGGTCCCACTTCAAGTCGTCGGCCACTTCAGAGCGTGCTCTTAATTCATTGGTTGTCATTGGCAAGTTCTCCTCCAGTTAAAAGAATAGGTTGCGTGATTTTTTTAATACTTATTGTGTCTATCGTTAGTATCTGTCTTAATCGTATGAAAATAATGATTCCCTAAAAAACGTACTGTTCTTCAATCTGGCGGATCACCTGCTGCTTGGTTCCTTCATCAGTAAAGGCATAGGTGATGGCATTGAGCATCACTTGTTTCAGATCTTCAGCGGTCATTCCGCAGTGGGCGATACAGTTCATCAGTTCATCCGTTACAGTCGTATTCGAAACGGTCCGGTTGTCCGTATTGATGCAGACCTTGATGCCTTCATCCAGGAAGTATCTCAGCGGATAGTCCTTAAATGACGGAATGGCACGCGTCTGAATGTTACTTGTCGGGCACAGTTCCAGAAGAACGTCTTTCGCTCGCACATTCTGCAGTGCATCTTGATCCTGTCTGATCGCTACACCATGACCAAGTCGTCTGGTTCCCATATCCATCGCGGATAGGACATTGTCGACAGAGCCCGTTTCTCCAGAGTGAATGGTCATGTCCATGCCCAGGCTTCTCGCTGTGCTGACCGGCCTTCTGACCTGCTCGTTCGGGAAGTTTCCTTCGTCTCCTGCCACATCGACTGCCGCAACCATTCCTTCAGGCAGCTGACTGACTTCTTCGAAAAGCTGTGTATTTCTTTCCTGAGAATGGTGCCTCAGTGCGCAGGCAATCAGGCTGACCTTGACAGGGAAGTCATTTGCTGCTTTCTGTATCCCTTTATCGACCGCTTCTATGACTTCTTTCACGGATAAGCCCTTTCTCTGGTGGAGAAGCGGCCCGAACCGGAGCTCCAGATAGACGATGTTTTCACGGTTGGCGTCCTCGATCACGGCATACGTTGCTTCGGTAAGATTCTCCTTTGTCTGAAGCAGTGGCAGGATCGTTTCAAAGCTGGACAAGTATTCCTTTAGCGTACCGGAATCGGCTGGCGCAATGGCTCCTCTCATCTCTTCTTCAGGATTAGTGTAGCCTTCTTTTTCAGCCAGCTCAATCAAGGTCTTCATAGGGACAGACCCATCCAGATGGCAGTGCAGTTCCACTTTCGGCAGATTGACTAGTTCTTTTCTGTTCATCTGTTCACTCCTCGACTTCCTTCATGTGCATAATATTTTTAATGACTAGTCTAACACACTCCAGATGTCTTTAACAGATGGTATATGTACAGATATCGAGGTAAGCTTAGAAAACGCGCAGATGGTCTGTGCTCTTCTTTTTTTCTAATTTTACGATCGTAAGAATCCGCCTTCTAATTATACCTCATTCGTCCGTTTATTTCCTTTGATTCTATATTTATTGGGAATTAAGCTGGTGCCAACAGCCTGTCCTATCAGTCTAATTACACTTCAAGACAACCGTTCTGACCTAAACTGTCGCTAAGTTCTTTTGTAGTTGAAGTTTAGACGGCCTGACGTCCGCTAAACTGTTCTTAGGGGCCCTCTACTTATAGTTTAGGGTATTTATCTGATTTCATCTTGCCGTTAGAAGGCTTCTCGTTACAGAACTATCAAGCGTGAAAGCCCACGGTTTTAATCGTGGGATGAGAGCGTACATTGAGATAAGTGCCTGCTTGGTTTGTCTTCTTTTTATTTTAAAATTAAGTATACATTTCTCTAGCCTTTCCGTTGACGGAGTGATATAATTAAACAAAAGAACATACGTTCGTTTTCAGGAGAGAGGTGAAGCGAGTGAAAAAAGAACAGACAAAGACCTGTGTTAAAGTGCTCAAAGTGAAATTAAAGCCGACTAAAGAACAAACAGCTGAATTGACCCGGCTATCCAAAGAGTATATTTATCACGCCAACCAGCTTGTCCAGCAGGCTGTATCAGATGGCCGCTTTCCAACAGTCACTTCCAGACACATTGAGACGTCTATTCCTTCGGTAGTCAAAAATGAACTTATCCGGTATGCTAAGTCCAAATATGCTGAACACGGAAACTGTGTGTTCAAAAA
>NZ_FNFK01000088.1 GCF_900101165.1 Alkalibacterium thalassium
CTAAGCGCTGACGAGACCTCCCCGGGTAAGAACGACAACCTTCTGCTCATGTCACTGCTCCATTTACTGTACAGGATTCGGGCAGTATCGGACTTCACTTTGTTCCGCAAGCTCATCCGTCCTGATTCAGCCTTTGTATGAAGTTTCTGTTCGTCAGTGCAAGCATTTGCGTCCGTCTTCCTTCAGATTCCGCCTCACGGCGGACACCCTTGACTTTCGCTAACAGTTCCTACTGCCAAGTCTGTAGTGGACTTTCACCACCAAGTTGTCGCCCATGCCGGGCGCACGAAAAAAAGGATGGAGAGTTTCTCCATCCTGATTTTACGATTAATTAATCGGCTTCTTCGTCACTGATGAATGTATTGAGAACCTCTTCAATCATTTCCCATTCTTCATCTGTTTCGATAGCACTCAGTGTACCTTCCAGTCCACCGTCTGCTTCTTTATAAGAAAAAGCTGATAATTCAACTTCTTCTCCTTCACTAGTGCCTGATGGGAAGACAAGTACGTATGATTTGTCAAAATCTTCAGAGTCGAAAGTGAAAAGAATTTCGTAAAGATCTTCGTTCCCCTCTTCATCTATGATTGTAATATATTCGTGCTCGTGTTCATGATCATGATCGTGATCATGGTTATGGTCGTTTGTCATGTTTGTGCCTCCTCGATTATTTTGACTGCTGATCGAGATAATTCTGAAGAATCATCACTGCCGCCAGCTTGTCTATTACTTTTTTTCTTTTTTTTCTGGATGTATTTCCCTCTTCAATCAGCATACGTGTTGCCTGCATAGTCGTTAGACGTTCATCCTGATAGATCACCGGAAGTCCAAATAGAGTTTCAAGCTGTTCGCCGTAGAACAAGGACTGTTCAGCCCGTTGCCCGATTGAACCATCCATATTTTTCGGAAGACCTACAACTATTTTCTCTATCTCAAATTCGTCGATCAACTCTTTCAGACGATCGAATCCCAGTTCATTTTTTGCTTCTCTGATCTGAACCGTCTCTATTCCCTGAGCGGTCCATCCGAAAAGATCACTGACTGCAACACCTACCGTCTTGGAACCGACATCCAGCCCCATTACCCTCATCTATTTCTCACTCTTGAGGTAATGTGTCACCAGTTGTTCTAGTACTTCATCACGTTCATGTCGTTTTATCAGATTACGCGCATCATTGTGTCTTGGAATATAAGCAGGATCTCCAGACAGCAGATAGCCGACAATCTGATTGATCGGATTATATCCTTTTTCTTCCAGAGCACTGTATACTAATTTCAATGTATCTTCTACACTGTGTTCGTCAACATTTTCAACGTTAAATCGAACGGTATGGTCATTTGAAGTCATTAGTTGTTCCCTCCATACTTTTCCGTGAAAAAACTTATTGAACTGTTTTCATAAGTTTCTATCTGATTATATTTTACTAGAAATGAGTTCAAAGTACAATCTAATCTGGATATCATTTACACATCGGAATAAGTATGAGTTGAATTATAATGTTTTATTAACTGAGCTGTCCTTTTATCCAGTCAGATACTTCTGATAATGCCTTCTCAAGACCTTCAGGTTTTTTTCCTCCTGCCTGAGCAAAGTCCGGTCGGCCTCCACCGCCGCCGTTTACATACGGAGAGATTGCCTTGATAAGATCTCCAGCCTTAAGTCCCAGGTCAACTGCTTTCTGATTCATGGAAACAATCAAGTTGACTTTTTCTTCGTTTCTCAAGCCTAGAACAAGTACATCGGAATATCCTTCCTGTTTCCACTTGTCTGAAAGTTGTCTCAACTGATTCATATCTTTCGCCTTGATTTCTTCTGAAATAAATGTCAACTGACCAGCGTCCTGTACATGAGTAAACACTTCTTCCGCCTGTGCATTAGCTAGCCTTGAATGCAGCGATTCGTTGGCCTGATTCAATTCTTTAAGCTCTTTAAGCAGGCCTTCGATTCGGGAAGGGACATCTTGTACGGACTGAACTTTCATTAATCTTGATGCTTCATTCAGTACTCTCAGCTGCTCTTCCATCCACTGATACGCTCCTTCGCTGGTCAGTGCAGTAATTCTTCTTGTGCCTGCTCCTATACCAGCTTCAGAAGTGATTTTAAACAAGCCGATTTCCGCTGTACTTTTTACATGTGTGCCTCCACATAACTCTTTAGAAAAATCACCGATCATGACTACTCTGACATTCTTCCCATATTTCTCTCCGAACAGTGCCATTGCTCCAAGTTCCTTCGCCTTTTCAAGTGTAGTCTCAACAGTTTCAACACTAAGATTTTCCTGAATCTTTTCGTTGACGATTTGTTCCATTTGCTTAAGCTCATCATCTGTGACTTGCCCAAAATGGGTAAAGTCAAAACGCAGATGATTTTCTTCAACTAATGACCCTGCCTGATTAGCGTGATCCCCCAGAACATCTTTCAGTGCCCTGTGGAGAAGGTGAGTAGCTGTATGATTTCGTTCGATCAGCCTGCGACGTTTTCTGTCAATAACCAGTTTGTATTCCTGATCGACAGCTAGAGTCTGTCTAACTGAAGCGATATGAACAGGCTGCCCATCTGGGCCGGATTTCACTGTACTTACTTCTGCCATAACGGTGCTGTTCTGGTCCAATATCAGCCCGCTGTCTCCAACTTGTCCACCTTTTTCAGGATAGAAAGGAGAAGCACTGAATATGAGCTTGGCTGAGTCACCGGAAGACACACTGTCAACAAAAGCTTCGTCTTTAATGATTCTCGTCAGCTTGCTTACTTCTTCGTCTTCAGTATACCCAGTGAACTCACTCTTGATTTTCAGATCACTTAACAGAGAAGACTGAACAGCCATCGATCCTTCAGCCTGACGTGCAGCTCTTGCCCGCTCCTTCTGTTTAGACATTTCTTCTTCAAATTCAGGATAATTAATTGTCATATTCTGTTCGCTTACAACTTCTTCAGTCAGTTCCACCGGGAATCCAAATGTATCGTATAGCTGGAAGACATCTTTCCCAGATAAAACAGTCTGATCAGCTTCTTTTAACGTGTCGACCAGTTCATTAACTTTATCCAGTCCGGCAGCCAGCGTCTCAAGGAAACGTTCCTCTTCATTCAAAATGACTTTTGAAATGAATTCGACTGCATTATCAACTTCTGGGTAATGTTCCTTCATGATGGAAGCCACAACAGGAACAAGTTCAGAGAGAAAAGGCTTCTCGATAGATAGTCGTCTGCCATGCATGACGCTTCTTCTAAGCAGACGTCTTAAGACATACCCTCTTCCTTCGTTGGAAGGCAATGCGCCGTCGCTGATCGCAAATGACAATGCTCGTACATGATCGGCAATGACTTTGAAGCTGATTTTTGATTCTGCATTATCTTTATAGGACTTGCCTGAAATAGCCTCTACACGTTCAATGATCGGCATGAACAGATCTGTTTCAAAGTTAGTTGGTGTGTCCTGAAGAATGGACAGCATACGTTCAAGACCCATTCCTGTATCGATGTTCTTGTTTGGTAGCGGGTCATAGACATCATTAGGTTTATGATTGAACTGCGAGAAGACCAGGTTCCAGATTTCAAGCCAGCGTTCATTTTCTCCTCCAGGATAATTCTCTTCATGCCCTTCAGGGAGGTCGTTGAAAGCCTCTCCCCTGTCATAAAAGATCTCAGAGTTTGGTCCACACGGGCCTTCACCAATATCCCAAAAGTTTCCTTCTTCTTTAACGATATGAGATGCATCAAGTCCGACTTCTTCCTTCCAGATCCGTTCTGCTTCCTCATCATCCGGATAGATCGTCACATAAAGTTTCTCCGGATCAAGCGCCATCCATTTCTCGTCAGTCAGAAATTCCCATGCCCAGATGATTGCTTCTTTCTTGAAGTAATCACCGATCGAAAAGTTTCCAAGCATTTCAAATAAGGTATGGTGTCTGGCAGTTACTCCGACATTTTCAATATCGTTTGTTCTGATACTCTTCTGTGAACTAGCAATGCGTGGGTTTTCAGGTTTGACCGTACCGTCAAAATATTTCTTCATCGTTGCTACTCCGGAGTTCACCCACAGTAATGAGGGATCCTCCACAGGTACCAGCGATGCACTTTTTTCTATTTTATGTCCCTTTTCTTTAAAGAAATCAAGATACATCTGTCTTAGTTCTGCACTAGTTAATTTTTTCATTCGACTCGTCCTTTCAATTTTTAATGCCATAAAAAAAGACTGAATACAGTTACTGCACACAAGGACGTGATTACGCGGTACCACCTTGTTTGCAATAACTTCTATTCAGCCAGTCATTACCTCTTCAGTCTCGTTAACGCCGAGAAAGCGGCATAATTTCTTATGCAGAGTTAAAAGGGAGCACCAAAGACTTCTGACATTCTTTCACCGGAGTGAATGTCTCTCTAACTTTTTGTACCTTCAGTATGACCTTTTCAATTGATAAAAGTATAGCTCAGTTTCCTTCTCCAGTCAATATGCTTGACCTGACAGTTTTTCTATCTTATTCATCATCTGTCCAGTCTGTCTCATGATGAATAAAGTATTTTTCCAGGCTGAACCCTCTCCCGAGCACTTCGCTTGCCGGCATGGCCACGACGAATGCATCCGCATCAGCTTTAAGCACGGTTTCTTTAAGCAGAGTGAATTCTCTTTCCTGAATCACTGCCATCAGCATGTCCTTGTCAGTATTTCCATATCCACCACGAATGCCCAGATTTGTGACCCCGCGCTGCATCGTGTGCAGAATCTCTTCTCTGATATCCTGTGGGTTATCAGAGATAATGAAGACATTTTTGTTTCTGTTAAAGCCGAGCTGAACCAAGTCAATCGTACGAGATACGATGAACAGAGCAATCAGTGAATACATGACTGTTTCTACATCAAATACCAGAAGAGCGATCAGGATCACCAAACCATCTACCATGATGGTGCTCAGTCCCAGCTGAAAATGAAGGAACTGATAAAGGATCTGTACAATTATGCTTGTACCTCCTGTTGAGGCTTTTGCACGGAATACGATTCCGATACCCAGTCCAGTCAGTCCCCCACCGAACAGTGCCGCCAGAAGTGGATCAGAAGTCAGCGCAGGAAAGTGACCAATGAAGCTCAAAAAGAAGGGCAACAGCAGGCTGCCGAGAATCGTTTTATACCCGGCAGCTTTTCCCAGAAGAACAAAACAGAGTACGAGCAGCGGTATATTTAGTGAATACTGGAACAGCGACGGACTCCATCCGAACATGGCATTGGCTGCGATGGACAGACCAGATACGCCTCCTGATACGATATTATTTGGAAGCAGGAAGACCTGGAAGGCTATAGCTGTCAGAAAAGACCCGAAAATGATATAGACATAATCCACCGCACTCAATGTGTATCGTTTTGCTACTCGTAACATTTTATTCCTCCTAATAGGGTATTTGTTCATTTTGATTGCAACTAGCCTATTTTAACATGTCTAGCAAAGAAGTAACAACCACTATCAGGTCAGTTTGTCAAAAATTTTATTAATCTTATTAAATTTTTCCTGAAGTTGGGCTAATTAACAAACCCATAAGTTTCAGCAATGTACTTTTTCCTCCACCAGATGGGCCGGTGACGGTAACGATATCTCCTTTGTGAATCGTAAGACGAATGTTTTCAAGAATTTGCTGGTTATCCACTTTAAAACCTATATCTTCTAACCTAAATATTTCTTTAGACATATCATTTCTCCTTGTCTTTACTATGTAGTTTAAAAAAAGCTTCGGCTACGCCTTCGCCCTTTTGGGATAGTGCGTAGCCATTACTTTTTCAGTTCTGAATTATCGTAGACGATACCGTGAATACTCTTATAGTAAACAGGAACCATCTCATTTCCACATCTTTCACAACTAAATCTAGGTGGATCCATTGGGTCTCCACCATCTAGAACATCAAATTGTTTGACTATATCCTTTGGAATCTCCTCTATCTCTTGACACGTGCGACAGATAAATTCAACGTTTTCTATTGCTTTCTTTTTCGAGTTTATCCCAGCTGAACCGATATTTTTCAATAGCTTTTCGCGTTGCTTCTTTTT
>NZ_FNFK01000029.1 GCF_900101165.1 Alkalibacterium thalassium
ACGTCTCAATGTGTCTGGAAGTGACTGTTGGAAAGCGGCCATCTGATACAGCCTGCTGGACAAGCTGGTTGGCGTGATAAATATACTCTTTGGATAGCCGGGTCAATTCAGCTGCTTGTTCTTTAGTCGGCTTTAATTTCACTTTGAGCACTTTAACACAGGACTTTGTCTGTTCTTTTTTCACTCGCTTCACCTCTCTCCTGAAAACGAACGTATGTTCTTTTATTTAATTATATCACTCCGTCAACGGAAAGGCTAGAGAAATGTATACATAATTTTAAAATAAAAAGAAGACAAACCAAGCAGGCACTTATCTCAATGTACGCTCTCATCCCACGATTAAAACCGTGGGCTTTCCACGCTTGATAGTTCTGTAATTAATAGAATTGATTATAGAAGCAGTCCTGAGTCTGTCAGATGCATACAGTAAAGCCTATTACTGAGCCTGATCGATCAAGGCTGTTTTTTCGACTATTTTCATACATTCAAGTACACTGATAGGAGCACATACTTATTATAAAAAGCCTGTTGAAAAGGAGTCGAGTCTAGTGACAAAAGCAGTTGTAATCGTCAACCCAACCTCCGGTAAGGAAGAGGGCGAAGAATACGGTCCAGAAGTCAAAAGAGAGCTGGAGAAGTTATATAGTGAAGTAGAATTGAGATGGACAGAAGGAGAAGGGGATGCGACTCATTTTGCCAGAGAAGCCTGCAGTGAAGAAGTAGACGCTATTTATGCTTTAGGTGGAGACGGGACTGTAAACGAGTGTATCAATGGAATTGCACCTGAAGACTACCGTCCACCTTTCGGCTTCATACCTCTTGGCACGGTCAACGATTTAGGAAGAGTGCTCGATATTCCTATGAATCCAAAAAAAGCGGTAGAAAAGCTGACAGAGCGGACAAAACGGGTGATCGATGTCGGGAAGATCAATGATCAGTACTTTGTTGATATCGTTGCTATCGGGTCCATCCCGGATGCTGTACATGAAGTGCCGATCGAGAAGAAGACTAAACTAGGTCCGCTGGCTTATGTTATTGAAGGTGTCAAGGCAATCAATGAAAAAGAAGTGTACCCATTTAAGTTTAATGTGGACGGTGAAAAGCTGAATGAAGATTCATTTCTCGTATTAGTTGCACTCACCAACTCGGTAGCTGGGATTACAACCATGATACCAGAAGCCAGTGTTGATGATGGGTACCTTCATCTAGTCGTTGTGAGAGGAGATACGATTGCTGAAAAAATCAATCTGGTGCCAAAGATTTTTACAGGAAATGTCACGGACGACGAGAATGTTCTTTACAGAAAATTTTCTAAAGGATCGATCAGTCTGAAAGAAGGGTATGAGAAGGAAATAGTTACTAATGTAGATGGAGATGAGGGCGATTCGCTACCAATTGACCTGGAAGTGAAAAAACATCACATGACTGTTTTCGTTCCAGACACAGACAATAATAAGTAAATGCTGGATTTTACAGTCGAGAAAAAAATAGTATCAAAATAGTCACACTTTCTTCCCGGATTGAATACGCTTTTTGCCTATGCTAAAATAGTAAGAGCAATAAATGCAGAGAGTAAAGAGGACGATAAACATATGGCAAAGACTAAAGTAAAAGAAATACTTCAATCCGAAGAGTCAAATAAAGAAAAATTCAGCTACCTCTGGGGCTATTACAAGTGGCATGTGATTCTTAGCCTGTTTGGACTCCTTGTAAGCGGGTACCTCCTGGTTGACTGGATCAATCGCCCGATCACCTATTTTCACCTGACTGTTCTGGCACCTGAAGTAGATTTTGATGAAGAAGAACCACTGTCTCAGGAATTGAATCGTCTGCTGGAACCTGAAGGAGCAAACGAAACAGCTTATGCTTCATTTACTCCTCATGGTCAGATGGCTGAACGATTTACAGCACAATTCACAGCTGGGGAGTATGATGTCATTTTAATGGACGACTTTTCATTCGAAGAGTACTCTGAATACGACACCATGCAGGAATTCCGTCTATCAGGACTGGACGACGAAGACTATTATCAGCCGGACCATTATGACAACCCGGTCGGTGTAGACTCAAGTGTCATCCCATTGCTGGAGGAGTACCGGACAACAGATGACCTGATTCTGGTCATCCCAGGGAACACAACCAGACGAGAAGCCATCGTGGAATTTTTCGCGACTCAAGGTTTCGAGTTCGAATTTATCGACTAAGAAGGATAGTATTATGAAAGCCTGCCGACCAGCGGGCTTTTTCTTTTATCAATTATGACGTATGACAATATAGAGCAATCAAGCTGCGCACTGATTTAGAGAAAAAGGTTTTGTCAGAAGCGGATTTTCGCTATACTAATAGAGATAATAGTAAAGAATAGGAGAATGTGGTCGTGATCACCTTGAAATCACCTAGAGAAATAGAAGCGATGGATAAAGCTGGGGACGTCTTGGCAGCTATCCACGAATCATTGCGCGATTTTATCAAACCGGGCATTACTGGTATGGATATCGAAAAATACGTTGAAAAATTGATGAAGCAGCATGGTGCGACCCCTGAGCAGAAAGGCTATCAGGGTTATGAATATGCAACATGTGTCAGTGTAAATGATGAAATTTGTCACGGATTCCCCAGAAATGAAAAGCTGAACCAAGGTGACTTGATCAAAGTGGATATGGTAATCAATCTAAACGGTGCGCTAGCAGATTCATGCTGGAGCTATAGCGTGGGAGAACCGACTGATGAAGTTAAGAAACTGATGAACGTCACGAAAGAGGCACTGTATAAAGGTATCGAAGCGGCACAGCTGGGTAACCGTATCGGGGACATCGGTCATGCCATTCAGACGTTTGTCGAAGCGGAAGGCTTTTCTGTCGTTCGTGAATTTATCGGTCATGGAATCGGACCGACTCTGCACGAAAAACCGAGTGTCTCGCATTACGGCGAAGCGGGAAAAGGAACGCGTCTGAAAGAAGGACTGGTCATCACGATCGAGCCGATGGTAAACACAGGAACATGGCGCTCCAAGATGGACGACAATGGCTGGACTGCACGTACCCAAGACGGTGGACTCAGCTGTCAGTACGAGCATACAATTGCCATCACCAAAGAAGGGCCTAAGATATTAACTAAACAGCAAGGTGAATAAACTTCCATTTAAGAGAAGGTAATCAGTGTGGACAGTAAAACGTTTCATTATCAAAAAGATGAACACGAAGTAGTCATCTGTATTGATTACCATATGCCGACTAAACAGGAATTTCTTGGAATTGCCGGTACAATCAGTATCGTATCTGGAGTGTGCCTGCTTCTTAAAACCGTTATACTGAAGGATGAGTGAAATGAACCCATATACTGTAGGGATATTACTGTTTGATGATGTGGAAGTCCTGGATTTTGCCGGACCTTATGAAGCCTTTTCTGTTACAGAAGACGAGCAGGCAGTCAAAAGCTTCAAAGTAGTGACAATTTCCGAAAAAGGAGAGATGATCCGTGCCAGGAACGGCCTGAAAGTCGAACCGGATTATCATTTCGGCAATCATCCTGAACTGGACGTGCTGGTGATTCCCGGTGGATACGGAGCCAGAGAAGTCGAAAGCAAGAATGAAGTAGTGGTCGACTGGGTCAGAAATCAGGATGAAGTCGTCGAGAAGATGACGTCGGTCTGTACCGGTTCCTTCATCCTGGCTGAGGCCGGCCTGCTTGAAGGAAAGCGGGCAACGACTCACTGGACGGCACTGGACCGCATGGAAAAGGAATACCCATCAGTAGATGTCAAACGTGAAGTCAAGTTTGTAGATGAAGGCCACCTGATCACCTCAGCCGGCATTTCTGCCGGAATTGAAATGGCATTACATGTAGTAGCCATTCTTTATGGAAAAGAAACTGCTGCGCACACAGCCAAGCACATGGAATACGATTGGCAGACAGGCTACTGATTTCTGTTAGCCTGACGGAGGCAACGAACGAGTGTGGATCCGTGTGACAGAAGATAAATAACGAGTACATGTGCTGCGATTTTAGGATGAGAGGGTCCCTAAAAGACAGACATGTGCTCTATTTTTGTTGGAGATTTGAATGGGAGTGGACCATATATCATTATTGGAACAATTCGACAGAATTTATTCTTACCGAATCTATTCATAAATCAGTTTATGATCCATTCGGCAGATTAAAATGAATCTACCAGATTGTTCCAGCAACAATTAGTAGTGAATAAAGATCTTTAGAGAGCTATAATGATCGCCATTCCACAGAATGGCGTTCCTTTTTACACAAAAACAGTCGATACGGAGGATAAGCGATGCACCAGATCAGTGAACAGACAATACAATGGATTGAAGCGTCTATTAACGGGGAAGTATTAGAATACGAGCCACTCATGGGAGGCATGTCGTCCGATCTGACCCTTTTAAAAGTCAAAACGAGTGATGGAATACAGGAAATGGTGCTTAGAGAATACACCGATCAAGAGTGGCTGGAAATGGAACCGGATATCGCATATAAGGAAGCGGAAAATTTAACTCAAGTCGAAAAACTGACCGTAACGACTCCTTACCTCATAGCGGCCGATCCTACTGCAGTGAAGACCACGTGGCCAAGTCTGCTAATGTCAAAGGTAGAAGGGGAGGTCATTTTAAATAGTAGTTATACCAAAGGCTTGATAGATGAATTGGCCAAGGCGTTATACCTTATCCACCAGGCTACACATATCACTAGTTCGTCAACCTATTTCCGTTATTTCGACCCGACTATTCCTGTCCAGGCTACGTGGTCAGTATGTCCTGAGAACTGGCAGAGAATGATGAACTATCTTGCGAATACACCAGTTCCTGAAGTGGAAAGTACTTTTATCCATAGGGATTTCCATCCGACTAATGTACTGTTCACTAACAAAAAGGTTTCTGCAGTAGTTGACTGGCCAAACGCATGCATGGGGCCGAAACAAGTCGATATCGGTCACTGTCGGTGGAATCTGGCAATGCTTTTTGATCAGAGTGCGGCAGATGACTTTTTGAAGGCATACAAGAAAATAGATCCTAATCTGGCGTATCCACCATACTGGGACCTCGAAATGCTGAGCAATATCTTTGTGGAAGATAAGCCTGAAGTTTATGGGGGATGGCTGGCTTATGAAAGGACAGATCTCACAGAAGCACTGATGATCGAGCGGATGGACAGCTTTCTTCAGAATGCGTTGGACCGGCTGGAGTGTGAGTCTAATGAGTAGTGTTTATTACTCAAACACCATTAAAGGTATCAACATAATAGAGTTTGAATAGAACTGGGCTTCTGAACTTCACTATTTCTGAAAAAAGTGAAGTTTAATAAACTCATACGGAGCTAAACTCTACTGGTCTATAATTGACTCCAGTTCAGCAGTCTGCTCTAATATTAAACTCAATTCTATAAGCATAATAGTCGAGTTCAGCACATAAATCTGCCCTGAACTCGACTTTAACAATCACTTATTAAGAATGCTTATAAAGCATGTACGGAAGCAGTCTCCTTAATATGTAATCGTACTAGATTTGTTGTGTTTAGCAATGAGTCATTGAGCGAAATTTAAAAGTTTTTACTAGTCTGAGAGTAACAAATTGTACAGCTCTTTTAAAAGAATACCCTCTAAGCTTGGGAATACACACCTGACCTGACATTCTATATGGCGTAAGAGGTTATATTCTGGTAAGCTTGTCGAGGACATTCATTCAATAATCACTTTAAACTATATAAAGTCTAGGGAATGGAATCTTAACTTACATAGCAAGCAACGAGCACAGAAGGGAATATGTTACATGCGTCTCGAAAATTTATTAGACCGCCTACCTAAAAGGGACTGGGCCAAAAACATCACGAACCGGGTCCGGGAAGGCGAAATTTGGCAGCACTCTGCCTTTGTTACATACTACGTCCTGCTTACTACTTTTCCTCTCATCGTAGGCATTATCAACTGGCTTCAACAGCTGGAGCTGGAACTGAGGGGTCTTGCCTGGTTCGTCTATCGAATAGCTCCCCGGCCATTAGCAGAACAGATTGTTAAGGACATGATTCAGATTTATGACAGCTCAAATGTCGGAATTCTTTTAGTTGCGACAGTTTCGACCATCTGGACAGTAAGCTGGACCATGGCTTCGACACTGATGGGGCTGAACCGGGCTTATGGTGTTAAGAACAGACACAACATTGTCGTATTGAGAGTCCTGGCTTTCTTTCTGACGACGGCCTTCGCGGCTTGGATCGCTTTTGTCGTATTCTTTATCCAACGATCGACCGGAACAACTGCCGGAAGGTGGACAGTATTTGTACCGCTCGCTTTTCTTACGTTCTGCTTCCTATACTATTTCGTTCCAAATGTCGTTCAAAGATTCAGGAATGTCATACCCGGTGCGCTGTTTTCTACAGCAGCACTACTGATTGCAATAATCAGTTACCGACTCTTTGTTAATCAGTTGCCGGAAGACTCAACTTTCTTTACTCTTACAGGAAGTTTTATGGTGCTTCTGGCGTTACTTCAGAAACTTTCGCTGGCCATTCTAGCTGGTGGATCCGTCAATGCGACATTCATGCAGATGATGGAAGGCGTCGTTGTTTCCAAGAACGAAAACAGTAAATTCGTCATTGTTTTAAAGAAAATCGGATTGAATCGGCTACTTGAAAGTGATAAGCATTAAAATATAGTTGAACTGAAAAATTTAGTGAGAGAAGGCAGTGGCCTCCTCCTTTTTGTTAGCACTTAGTCTACGAATCAGATTAACTGATACAGTGCCTATATCAAGCAGAATTATCTGCACAATGAAATCCGTGTTGGTTTCCCTGTCGTGTTTGAGAACGGAGATGCAAAACAAGTCTATTTAGTAATCCTAACCTTCTAGCCGACAATAAGCTCTCTCCAATTAATAGAGCTGTCTGGCCTTTTCGACTTGAGGCAATAAAATTTCTATTTCTAGCGGTCTGAGTATACTTTTTCATGAAGGAGAGAAATGCATTATGACAACAAGAAATAACGCAATCGATGTGTTGAAGTCTCTTGCGATCGTATCGGTCATCCTAATCCACGCCCTACCTGACAGCACACTCTATACTATACTCGCACCTTACTATATCTGGCAGACCGTCCCAGTGTTCATTATTCTGTTTGGATACAACTCAGCTCAGTCATTTATAAGAAAAGGCTACAGCACATTGAAAGACATTATGACACTAGACTATATCATGAATAAAGTTAAACGTCTGCTTCTACCGTTCGGATTTATCTGGCTTTTACAAATCATTGTCCAGCTCACTTACTTTGACCGGGATCCCTCGCTGGATCTATTATTTTCTTTTATAAAAGGGGGATATGGGCCGG
This sequence comes from Alkalibacterium thalassium, assembly GCF_900101165.1. Classification (GTDB taxonomy): domain Bacteria; phylum Bacillota; class Bacilli; order Lactobacillales; family Carnobacteriaceae_A; genus Alkalibacterium; species Alkalibacterium indicireducens. Next base: position 7,334 of record NZ_FNFK01000029.1, read on the forward strand.
GCAGCTACTTTATTCCAATGATCTTGCAGGCGTCACTCCTAGTTCCTATTATTTATAGTGTGATGCGTGTTCATCCGACAAAATGGATGATTGCACTGTTCTTCATCAGCCTGGTGGTAGAATTAGTTGCTTACCAGCTAGATATCAGCGGAAGTCTCTATAGACTTCTAATCATCAGGCATATCTTTTCACTGACATTAGGGGTATGGATTGGCCTTCTTAAAGATAAAATCAAAATTAAATGGTTGATCATACCTGCGTTCTTTAGTTTCATCTACATCACAGCCGTGCATTATTTTAACTGGGAAATGATCATCGAAGAATACTGGCATAGTCAGCATGCACCGTCCTACTTTTACGTGCTGCTTCTGGTGATACTGGGGATGAAGGGGTTAAACGTTAATGGTGATTTCATATTATCCCGTCTGTTCATTTTGACTGGCCGGGCATCCTACCACATCTTTCTTGTGCAGATGTTTTACTTCTGGCTGATTCACGATCAGTTGACTAATCTACCAACAGCAATCACTTTAATTATGGCGCTCATCGTGCCGATTATTACTGGATTGGGATACTATTTAACGAATGAAAGAATAGGCTCCAAGCCATGAAAACTGGCGTTGATCCATTATCGAAGTACAAATAAAGAACCGTCTGATACTGCTCACGTTCTTTCTCACTAAGTAAGAAGGGAGAGCCGATTCAGCCGGTTCTTTTCAATATAGATTAATCAACATACCCATTCGGATTCGTCTTCTGCCAGTTCCAAGAATCACGGCACATGTCTTCAATGCCGAATGATGCTTCCCATCCAAGAGTTTCCTTAGCTTTCGATACATCGGCGTAACTCGTACCGATATCTCCAGGACGACGGTCGACCAGTTCATAAGGAATCTCAACATTGTTAGCTTTTTCAAAGGCGTTGACGACGTCTAGAACGGAATAGCCTTTCCCCGTGCCCAGATTATAGGCATCGACGCCAGTGGTCTGTAGAACTTTTTCAAGCGCACGAATATGACCTTTTGCCAGATCGATGACGTGGATATAATCACGGACACCAGTCCCGTCATGCGTCTCGTAGTCAGATCCGAAGACAGAAAGCTTTTCACGTTTCCCGACAGCCACCTGCGTGATGTAAGGCATCAGGTTATTTGGAATGTCATTAGGGTCCTCACCGATTTTACCGGAAGGATGTGCACCGATCGGATTGAAGTAGCGAAGCAGGGCAGCGCTCCAGTCATTATCTGCCACATACTGATCCTGAATGAACTGCTCGATGAACATCTTGGTCGTACCGTAAGGATTAGTGGTAGACAACGGCATATCCTCTGTAAATGGCGCCTTATTTGTCATGCCGTAAACAGTTGCGCTTGATGAGAAGACCATCTTTTTGACATTGTATTCATTCATCAACTGCATCAAGACGATTGTGCCGTTCAAGTTGTTGTCGTAATATTTGAGTGGCTGTGCTACGGATTCACCTACCGCCTTGTAGCCTGCGAAATGAATGACCGCTTCCAAGTCATGAGCTTCAAAGACTTCTTTCAGCGCACCTTTATTTGTGATATTGACTTCATGGAAGACAGGACGTGTTCCTGAAATCTCCTCGATGCGGTCAATAACTGCCGGTTTAGAATTGGAATAATCGTCTACAACGACCACCTCATACCCTTCATTGATCAGTTGGATCACCGTGTGACTGCCAATATACCCGGCACCGCCCGTAACTAAAATTGCCATAGTTATTCGCTCCTTTTAATTGAATAGTTAAGTTTAGTAAAGTTTACCTCTTTGTTTACTCGTGTCTATTGTACCATACCCCACGACCAGAACGCACTTGATTTCAGCAATTCTGAATAATGAAAATCTGGCCCAGCCAGATTACACCCCATGAGAATCTTTAAGCTGCAGTTCAGTTGACAATTAAAGACTGAACTGCATTTTAGCCTATATAGAATTCAGTTCATGCTCTAAAAAAAGGGCTGAACTAAACTCGATTCATATCCGATGCAGTTCAGCGCGCATAGTTAAGTCTGAACTGCATTCTACTCCGTCCAGAGTGCAGTTCGTCACTAAATTTACCCGTGAACTCCATTCATCAAAAAAGCAAACCCAAAAAGATTAAAATGAATATTTGGCAAGCCAAATCACCCTGAACCATCATAATAAGTCAAAAGCTAAAAGATTATTAAGAGTTAATGAAACATATGTGAAAGCTTGATCCTTATGGTATAATGACTCAAGATTGTTTTATCCAGTGCACTAGCAACCTTGTATTCAAAACTTCCTTATGAAAGGGCGCCATCTTATGTTCGATGTTTCCATTATTATGCCGGTCTATAATGTCAAAGACCACTTGCCGCGGGCAATTGAATCGGCACTGGCTCAGAAAAAAGTCATCGGTGAAATTATTCTGGTGAATGACGGATCGACAGACGGATCCAAAGAGATCTGTGAAGCTTATGCAGAAAAAGAGCCGCTCCTGATCACCGTCATCAATCAGGAGAACCAGGGATCTGGTCCGGCACGAAATGCAGGACTAAAACAGGCCAGCGGGAAGTTCATCTACTTCGCTGATCCAGACGATTATTTCAGTGACCGACTGCTTGCTGACAATCTGGCGCTCGTCAAAAAACGTGAAACAGACATTATTGTCTTCGGTTACACTCAGGAAAAAGCAGGCAGACTCGACACACGTGAAGTCAGACTGCCGAGACTGCCGCAGATGGATACGCAGGAAGACTTCCGTAAGCATTTCAGGAACTTCTATCATTTCTCGCCGTATGCTCTATGGAACAAGCTGTACCGCAAGGAATTTCTAACAAAGAATAATATCAAGTTCACCAATCAGCGAATGGGGCAGGACGCGCTCTTCAACATTGAAGTCTACAAGTATCTGGAATCAGTGACCATCAATCGACGGGCCTACTATCATTATGTCACTCATCAGGGGTCTGCAGTGAACCGCTATAGAGAAGACCGATTCAATCTTGAACTGAACATTGCAAAATCATTCGAGTCACTCATGATAGGATGGGAAGAAGCAGAAGAGTTCAAGGATCTGATTGCGGAAGAGTATTTCAATGTCATTTATCTCGAAACTGCTAACCTTGTTCATCCGGACTGCCCACTTACAACAGAAGAAAAAGTCGACTGGCTGACTGAACTGTGGAACGATATAGGTAGGAATAAGATCATTCCCGGAAAGAAAGACGAGAAGAATCCGTTCAGATATGCCCTGCTTTATGAAATGAAGACGGGACACCACCGGAATGCGCTCTTCCTGATGAAAACCAGGAATCAGGCTGCGGCCAAGTATACAAAGCCTTTTACAAAAATCAAGTCATTTTTTAGAAACTAATTACTAACACATCATAATTAACGCGCACAGACAGGAGTTTTTGCACTATGTTCGATCAATTTAAAAGAGGTATCATGTACACGGCAATGGGGAGATACTCCATTGTCATCGTGCAGCTCCTTGTACAAGCCGTTCTATCGAGGATATTGACGCCAGCCGAATACGGGATCGTTTCGGCGGTCAATATCTTTTTAGTGTTCTTTCAACTGCTGGCCGACTTTGGAATCGGACCGGCCATCATACAAAATAAAGACTTGACCCGAAAAGAAGTCAACTCGATTTTCTCATTCAGCTTATACATAGCGTTAGGTTTAGGCATATTATTCGTTTTTCTTGGCTACCCAATGAGTTTGTTCTACCGCAATGAGGTATTCATTCCTATCAGTATGATCCTGGCCATAGCCGTATTCTTCTATGGCATCCTGGTTGTTCCCCAGTCTCTGCTTCTAAAAGAACAGAATTTCAGACTGGTCAACTTGACGACCGTAGCCGGAGCATTAGTTTCAGGCGTAGTCTCGATCATCCTGGCATTTCTTGGATTCAGCTATTATGCCATTATTATAGGAAATACTACAAAGGCTATTACCTTGTTTATTGTCTTCTATATAAAGACTGAATCAAAAATCAGCCTGAAATTTGAATGGGGTCCGCTGAAGAAAATCTATTCCTTTTCGAGAAATCAGTTTTTGTTCAACTTTATCAATTACTTCTCACGAAATCTGGACAACCTTCTAATTGGTAGATATTTCTCATCCAGTTCGTTAGCCTATTACGACAGAGCCTATCAAGTGTCTCTATACCCGAATCAGGTGCTGACCAGTGTCGTTACGTCGGTCATGCATCCGATTCTGTCCGATTACGCTGACGAGAAAGAACGCATTAAACGAGTGTACTTAAGAATATCGAACTTACTGGCTACATTAGGTCTGCCGCTGTCCGTCTTTCTGTTCTTCTCTGCAGAAGAGGTCATTCTCTTTCTGTTCGGGATGCAGTGGGAAGGGAGCATCATGACTTTCCAGATCCTGGCACTCTCAGTCTGGCTACAGATGATCTTGTCCAGCACCGGAGGAATCTTCCAGTCAGGCAACAGAACCGATCTATTATTGCTTTCAGGCGTATTATCTACTATCTTTAATGTAACGGGTATAGTTACTGGAGTTATTCTAGGACAAATCGAATACGTGGCAGCGTTCTTGGTCCTATCGTTCTCACTGAATTTTATTCAGGCAAACTATCTGATTATGATCAGACTGTTCAACGATAAAATGAGCACCTTCTTCAAAGTCCTGATCAAGCCATTTATTCTGGCACTGATCCAGGTAGGTGTATTCCTGCTTCTGCCAGATCTGCCGTTCAATCTATTCATTAATCTAGTTATCAAAGGATTGATCTTTGTCGTTGCGTGGATTGCTGGTCTCATTTTAACAGGAGAACTCAAACGACTCCTGGCGGAAGTAAAGCAGTCTAAATAGCAGAGCGACTATAATAAACAATTCAACAAGTAAAGGAGCTGCAGCACATGTCCAAGCCATTAGTATCAGTTATCGTACCGACTTATAATGTCGAGCGGTATGTAGAAGACTGTATCGATTCACTTATCAGCCAGACGTATCCAAATATAGAAATCATCGTGATCGACGATGGCTCAAAAGACGCGACAGTTTACCTCTTGAATCAATATAAAGACAAAATTAAGCTGACTGCCAACGACAACAATAAAGGGCAGGGGGCCAGACGCAATCAAGGTATAAAGCTTGCTAAAGGCGAGTACATTTATTTTGTAGACTCCGATGACTGGATCGAAAAAGATACAATAAAAGAGCTAGTCGAGCAAGCAGTGAAAACTGGTGCCGATTTAGTTCGCTTCAACGGCAAAGCCTTCTCAGAAGGAGGAGTCACTCTAAAAAAAGAAGGACAATACAATTTCTCACATCAACTAGAGCACAAAAAAGTCTATACTGGAGAAGACTTACTAGATAAAAATAGAAGAAGCTTCTCAGCTTCTCCTTGTTTATACCTGATTAAAAAATCGGTTATCGACCAACACAACCTATACTTTTTAGAAGGCGTCCTTCATGAAGATGAGTATTTTACAACCAGAGTCTTTTGTGCCGTAGAATCTATGACCTACATAAATAAACCCCATTACAATCGTCGCTACCGAGTGGCTTCTACAATGACTGAGCAGTCTAATTTACACAAATTAAAATCATTTGAGTCTTATTTGAAAATATTTAAAGCACTTGAAAAGGACTACCAACGACCTGAGCTTAAACCAGCTCAAAAGCAGTTTATCAAACGTCAACTATTGTCTGTCTATAACGGCTTACAACAAGCGGATATTCACCCAGTAAACAAACGGAAATTAAAAGAATTAAAATCAGTCACGTTTAAGGATAAAGTCTTTTTAGTATTGGCAAAGATAAAACAAAGAATGTAAAAGAATGTAAATGAAAAAAAGACCCCTATATAAATAAGCTATCTTAAGCACTGATAAGTCCTATCTATATAGGGGTATAGTTGTTTAATTTAATTAGTGTGTAAGTCGTAAAAACCAATATCGTGTGAATAGTTTGATCCAGCAAATAAGTCATACTGAATCAAAGTAAACTCATTTAGTAAGCGAATCGTTTCGACTTGTAATTCGTGTCTTGAAGAAACAGGACCATCAATGCCTTCTTCTAAATATAATCCACCATAGATACCTGGCAGCACAGCTTCAAGCTCCATTAACATCGCTTCAAAAGGTGATACCATCATATCTAAAGCTTCTAGAATGTAATTAATAAAGTAGATGGGGCTGATTGTTCCGATATCTCCTGACAACTCTCTTTTATTTGAATAAAAGAAAAGAGGGGTTTCTCTCATTGTCAGTCTAGAGTTTTGGCTAATAGTATCATCGGAATAAATACCTGGTTGATGATCTCCCCAAAAGACAATAAAGATTTCTTCATCATGCTGATCCACTTCTTCTATGAGCGCTTCTAAAGCTTGGTCACTATGGTATAAATCTTGTAAGTAGCCATTGCCTTCAGCATCTTCTGTGGCACCAGAGGTTTCAAATAACGGGTCATCATACTTATGACCGTATGCCATATGGTTTTGCATCGTAACCAGGTGAATGAAATCGAGGTTATCAGTCTCATTTAACCGTTGGATCATTTCTTTGTAGGCTGAATCATCAGAAATATAATCACTGTTGCCGATTTTTTCATTAAAAGTCATGTGTTCGTCATAAATAAAATCGTTGAAACCAAGGTTATCGTAAACAGTCGTTCGTTTGTAGAGCCTTGCATTGTAAGGGTGAATAGCCGTAGCGTTCATTCCTTGATCATTGGCTTTTTTAGCAAGGGAAGGAACATCATTTAGTTCATCTGCTGCTTCCACATAAGGTGAGTAAATTCGAGAAGCAAGAGGCTCTAAAGATAGACTCGTCAAGGCTTCGAATTCGCTGTTTGCTGTTCCGCCACCAATGTTTTGGGCAAAAGCTTGGCCACTTAATGTCGAGTCCATTAAAGAACGAGTGTAAGGAATAGGGTCTTGATTGAATGAAAAACCTTCAATCGTTGATGGATCCGCGAACGATTCATTCATAATAAATAGAATATTAGCAGGGCTCTCTGACAATAGTCGATCCCTATTAATCTCATTTGCTAGTTCAGTATATTTTTCGTGAATCTCCTCAATGGTATGACGAGAATACTCAGTTGGTTTTTCCATTACTTCAGTCCCTAAGTTAAATAAGAAACCAGCTACAAAACCATTACGTGCGTAGTTAAGGTCTTGATTATAGGTGACAAAGTCTGTGTATTGGTTATATACCTGTCTAAGGGGATTGCCAGGGTAATTAAAGCGATAGATGTTAGCAATTAATGCAAGAGATAAGACAAACAGAGGAAAGCGCCACATAAACTGAAAACGTTTGGTTAACGAACCCTTAGCTCTCAAAGAAAAATTCTTGTAGACTAAAACGATAAGAAAGAGGATAGCTGATAAGCCACCAAGAATGAAGATTATTTCTCGCGTGCTAATCATTTCGACCAAAAAAGGCAATTCCGAAATCATGGATAATTCACTAGGAAATAATGGCTCATTACGGTACTGATACTTTAAATAAGCAGTAGACCCTAAAATTAAAGAGAAAACAGTGAGAAACGAACCACTTAAGACGGCACTGCCGATTAGAGAGGCAAGAAAAAGAAAAAGGCTGAAGAAAACCAAACAACTTAATATAAATACTTCGGTACGAATATTGAAGATGAAATTATGAACATTCTCTAAATTAAAGCCCATATAAAAATATTGAACGACAAAACTAGCAAGAATAGAAGAGACTAATCCAATGAGTAAAAAACGGCTTACGAGAATGAGATTCCTTTTTGTAAATAGTTGCAATGTATATGATTCCTCCTTCAATGGTTACATTCGAGTGTAATGCAAACTTCATCAATTGTAAATATAACGTAAATGAAATTGCTAAACATTATGCAAAGCTTTCAATTTTTTGTCATAATCATTAACGGAGGCCACTACTAACTATAGAAAAAATTAAAAGTAATAGCTGTAGATAGTGAGGGAATATATAGTGGATACCAAGTAAATGCTAGAAGATAGGTTGCTGATGAAGTCATTTATGGTAAAATGATGCTTGATTATCAGAAGACAGTAAACAATTAGAATTAATTTCATACGGATTAGGAGTAGGAATAATTGAAAAAAAGAAAGATAGCAATTGTTTTTGGTACGAGACCAGAAGCTATTAAAATGGCACCAGTTATTCTCGAATTTAAAAAACGTCAAGAAATCTTTGAAACATTAGTACTCGTAACAGCTCAGCACAGAGAAATGTTGGATCAAGTCTTAAGTGTGTTTAATATAGAACCTGATTACGATTTAAACATAATGAAGGAAAATCAATCGTTATCAGATATTACAGCCAATGTTTTAAAAGGTATTGAAGACATTTATAAAAAAGAAAGACCGGATATGGTTCTTGTACACGGGGACACTACCACAAGTTTTTCAGCAGCATTGGCTGCTTATTACCAACGTATACCTATTGGTCATGTAGAAGCTGGTTTAAGAACATATGATCACGATAATCCATTTCCTGAAGAAGGGAATAGACAGCTTATAGATAATCTCGCTGAGTTATACTTTGTACCAACAGAAACTAGTAAACTAAACTTAATCAATGAAAATAAAAACGAATCAAACATAATTGTTACTGGAAATACCGTAATCGACGCGATTCATTACACGAAACAGAGCCAGGTTAAACACTCGGTTCTAGATCTAATGGACTCAAAACCGAAGCAAAAATGGCTTTTACTTACTATGCATCGAAGAGAGAATTACGGAAAACCAATGAGTGATGTATTTGAAGCGGTAGTAAAGTTGACCAAAAGGTTTTCAGATATTGAATTTATCATGCCGGTTCATTTAAATCCTCTTGTACAAATTGTTGCAAAGGAAGTACTTGGTGATAACAGTAGGATTCACTTAATTAATCCACTCGAAGTAGATGTATTTCATCAAGTAATTAATAAATCACACTTAGTTTTAACTGACTCTGGAGGCATGCAGGAAGAAGCACCTGCCTTAAATAAACCAGTTTTAGTATTGAGGAATAAAACGGAACGACCAGAAGGTCTCGAGGCAGGCACTCTAAAGTTAATAGGAACAGATAGCAGAACTGTTTACTCTTCAGTTTCTCAGTTGTTGACGGATGCTAAAGAATATAATAGAATGACCGAAGCTATAAATCCTTATGGTGATGGAACAGCAAGTGAGCAAATAATAAATAAGTTAACTAAATATTTTGAGATTGAAGACTGAAAGGAAAGCACTCTATGGAAATTAGAGCTAAGTTACAGAGTTGGGTAAACTACCATGAAATAAAGCAGCAAAAATATGGAGTTTTTTTCTTAATACTAATTGCACTAGCATTTGTACTTGGGGACTGGACGTTCAATTATTTTTCTTTTGCAGAGTTTATCCTAATAGGGATTATACCAATATTGTTTATTTTAGGACAAATTAGAATAAATTTTATTCAACTAAAATTGTTATTGATAGTTATCTCTCTGATTTTTATGAATTCCCTACTTCGATTAATAATGGGCATAGAACCTTTTTATACCCGTATAATCGTTCAAGCAAGTATAAAATTGATTTTCTATCTTTTTGTAGTCGCATGTTTATATAACTATATTAAACGAAATAAGTTTGAAGATAAATTTCTTGCCATTAATAATTTTTTATCTGTTGTAGTTATAGTTATTGGTATTTATATTGTCGTGTCAATTTATAATGAGCATGAGTATCCCTATAGACTTTTATGGACCTTTACAAGGCAAGACTATAAAAGTTACTATTTTAGCGGACAATCTGATTTTATTAGGATGAGAAGTATATTTTCTGAACCTGCTCACTTAGGTCATTATCTAATGATCATATTAACTAGTAATTTAATGTACAAAAAAATAGACATGAAACGAGCTATTTTTTTAACCGTAGTATCATTAGGCGTTTTTCTAACATTTAGTTACAGTATGGTGTTTACACTTTTAGTCATTATTGGACTTTACTTTATAAAAAACATTGACATAAAAACAATTAATAAAAAATATATTATTACAATCGGGCTTATACTTACTGGGATATTATTTATATTTAGTAGTTATATCTATGAAACGCTAATAATGAGAACTCTAAATATAATAACTGGTGTAGACACGTCAGGTTTTAATCGATTAGTAGAGAGTTGGGCATATGTAGATAGTTCGAGATGGTGGATAGGAAATGGAATAAATCACACACCTGTTATTATTAATAACTTTGCCTATATGCTTTCGGATTTAGGAATATTTGGTTTTATACCATTTATTTTGTTTACAGTATGGACTATAAGAAAATCAGTGCTTATGGGCATATTGTTCATTTTACTCAATATCAGTCGGGGTGGTTATTTAGGACCGAGTTTGTGGTTTTTAGTCCTATTTATCTTAATATACAATGATAACCATAGTCATTCTGACAAAAAAATGCTAGGAGGACCCCATCATGAAGAAACAATCTAGTGGGTTTGATAATACAAAAAAAACACTTATTATTCTTATGGATGTTTTGATTTTTCATTTATCATTCATATTATCTTTTTTACTGCGTTATAATTGGAATATACCTCAATACAATTATATTTCCTATGAGAGTGCAAGTCCATTTATCATACTTGTCTTCATTTTCTTAAATATTATGTTTGGTAATTATGTAATGTATAACAAACAGAAGACAGATTTTGTTTATCTAACAATAATTGTACAGTTTTTCATGTCGATACTAATTATGGCTATGACTTTTTTTGGAAGATGGTTTACATTTCCACGGACTATCATATTAATCAGTTTTCTTGTTAGTAGTATATTATTAACGATTTGGAGATTAATTGTATTCAAGTTATATCTTAAAGTTGACGGAACAAAAAAGGTTCTAGTTGTCGGTGATGAGATAAGTTGTAAAAGAGCGGTACTAAACATTAATCAAGCGAAGAATGATAGACATATAGTTACTCATGTTATTTTAAGTAACTATCTTGAGAATTTAAAAGAAAACATTGATCAATTTGATATAGTTTATTGTTCTAGCAAATTGAACGAGGAAATCAGAACTAAAATATATGAGCTTGTCATTAGAAATAACAAACAATTATTCCTTTCTACTTCTTTTGAAAACTTGGTAATGATTAATCCTAATATAATGAATATCGAAGATGAAAGTATTATCGAAATCAAAGGTTTTAGAATTTCACCTGAGGAAGATTTGGTTAAAAGAATTATTGACTTCACCGTAGCTTTAGTAATGTTAATCATAGTTTCTCCTATAATGTTAATAACAGCAGTGTTGGTTAAGGTAACTTCGAAAGGGCCAGTTTTGTACAAGCAAGTAAGAATCACAAAAGGGCAACGCGAATTTAACATATTGAAATTTAGAACTATGTCTGCTACTGCAGAAAAGGAATCTGGACCTGTTCTTGCGTCAGCTAATGATGCCAGAGTAACTCCTTTAGGAAAATATTTAAGATCATTAAGAATTGATGAATTGCCCCAGTTAATTAATGTGCTTAAAGGAGATATGTCACTAGTGGGCCCGAGACCTGAAAGGCCATTTTTCGTAGATCAATTTATAGCTATAAATCAATACTACGATTTAAGACATAATATTCGGGCAGGAATTACTGGATTTGCACAAGTTTACGGCAAATATGCTAGCGATTTTAATAGTAAGTTAAATTTCGATTTATTGTATATTCAGAAATACTCACTTCTCTTTGACATAAAAATACTACTTCAAACAATCAAAATTTTATTTGATAAAGTGTCTTCTAAAGGCGTAGACGAAGAAGAGCTAGATAATCTAACGGATTCTACTTTTCCTGAAAACATAAAAGTTATAGAGTAGATAAAACAAAAAAAAGAAAGCAGATGTGAAATGATTGAAAATAGAGTAACAATAATAACTCCTGTTTACAATGCTAGTAAATATTTGAGTGAAACGATTGAATCCGTATTAAATCAAACCTATGTTAACTTTGAATATATTCTCGTTGATGACTGCTCCACTGATAACAGTGCTGAAATTATTAAAGAATGTATCGAGAGAGATAATCGAATAAAATACGTGAAATTAGATAGTAACAGTGGTGCTGCCGTTGCTCGTAATAAAGGCTTAGAAGTAGCAAGTGGTCAATATATAGCCTTTATAGACAGTGATGATAAATGGTACCCTGAAAAACTAGAAAAACAATTAGATTTTATGATTAGTAATCAATTTGGATTTACGTATACTAAGTTTGATTTAATTCACGAAGACGGTACGATGAAAAAAGACAATGTGCAGCTTCCAAAAAAGTTAAACTATAGCGGGTTATTAAAAAATACAGCTATTGCATGTAGTACTGTCATGATTGATAAAGATATAATCGGTGAATTTAGAATGCCATTAGTTCGTAAAGGACAAGATACTGCAACCTGGTTGAAAATATTAAGACATCATGATTACGCCTATCTAGTTGATGAAGTGTTAAACCAATATAGAAGTGTTCCCGCTTCTCTATCAAGTAATAGAATTCAAGCATTAAAGAGAACTTGGAATACTTATAGAAACATTGAACAGCTTCCTTTAATTAAGGCACTATACTATTTTGGGTGGTACGTCTTTAACGCTGTGTTAAGAAGAGTATGAGTGAGAGGATTGGTTAAATGAAAGTACTTCATATAAATTCGAATTATTTAACTTCCTACCTACATGAAAATGTTATGGACTATTTATCGGAAGGACATATTGAACACCACATTTATATGCCTATGAAAAAGGAGAAACAAGAAGAATTACTGTATGAATCCAAACACAAGGTTCATTCACCTATAGCATTTAAAGATAGTGATAAATATGTCTTCCTCTGGAAACAGAGGAAGATTTATAGGACATTAAAAGAGACGACGTCTTTGAGTGATACACACTTTGTCCATGCACATACCTTGTTTACAGACGGAAATGTCGCACTGCGACTTTATGAGGAGTACGGTATTCCTTACGCGGTGACGGTGCGAAGTTTTACTGACATTGAAGGTTTTTTTCACAAAAGAATAAATTTAAGAGCTCGTGGCAGAAAAATATTGGAACATGCATCTAAAGTCATCTTTTTATCAGAGCACAGTAAAGAACATTTAGTCGATACTTACATTAAAGACGATCAGTTAAAAGAAAATATTCGCCAAAAGGCGGTACTTGTGCCTAATGGCATAGATGATTTCTGGTTTAAAAATGAAGGAAAGCCTAAGAGACTGGATGTCGAAAAGCCACTTAGAATCATTACCGTTGGACAAATTAGGAAACGAAAAAATCAAGATGTCACACTATTGGCGGCTGCCTTAATTGAAAAGACTATTAAAAGGCCAGTCGAATTAACAATGGTCGGGAAGGTAATAGAAAAGGACTATTTAGAGAAAATGGAAGCGACCGGTATTCCGTTTAAGTTAATTGAATATATACCTAAAGAAGAGCTGATAAAAGAATACCGTCAACATGACTTATTCATTTTACCCTCTAGGTATGAAACGTTCGGTTTAGTTTATCCAGAAGCAATGAGTCAAGGCTTACCGGTTCTCTATTCAAAAGGTCAAGGCTTTTATAAGCAATTTGAAGAAGGTTTTGTCGGCTATGCAGTAAACTCAAATGATCCTCAAGATGTAGCAGATAAAGCTGAGATGATCATAAAAAATTATGACAAAATATCAAAGCAAACATTATCAGCTTACAAGAAGTTTAATTGGAAAGAGCTATCGGAAAAGTTACTGGCAATCTATGAAAAAGAATCGCTGTAAGGATGGGTAAGCGAATGAATAAATTAATACAAACTAATAGAGTGGTTCATATCATGAGCGGTTTTGGAGGTGGGATATCCTCTTTTATTAAAAACAAGGCAGACGCTTTAAGTGATCAAGGTATTGTCTTTGATGTCATTACTTTCGATGAGGTAGGAGCAGACTTCAGACGGTCTATTGAAGGTACAGGTGGTCATATATACAAAGTGAGCAACCCGAAACAAGAAGGCTTTAAGCAGTTCTTTTACCAAGTTAATGCTATTATGAAGAAATTACCAAAAGATGTACTCGTGCATTCACATGTCAATGGTATAATCGCATTACCATTTTATTTAGTTGCTAAAAAGAACCGATTGTCACGCTTTGTCATTCATGCTCACACAACAAGTCCATTAAATAGCCCAAATAGTAAGCAAGACAGAATCAAGCGTCGTTTAAATAAGATGATGTCTAAAGAAAAATTATCTTGCGGTGTTAAAGCGTCTGAGAATATATTTGGGAAAAAAGCAGTGGCTAGAAGCAGTATTGTACACATCCCGAACAGTATTGAGCCTAAACGATTTCTAAAAGAGTCTAATCCTTCACAGTTGAAAGAAGAGATATTGAGAATAACAGATAACCGCTTAATTATTGGACACGTAGGAAGGTTTAAAGCAGTAAAGAACCACCCATTTATGTTAGATATTATTGAAGAGCTAAAAAACAGAAAAATACATTTCTTGTGGTTTTTTGCGGGAGACGGCTTATTAAAAAAAACAATTGAAACTCAAGTAAAGGAAAGAAACCTTGGAGATGTTGTTCAGTTTCTGGGACGACGAGATGATATTGAAAATTTATTTCATATGATGGATGTCGTAGTCCTACCGTCTTTTGATGAAGGATTGCCGACCGTTGTAATCGAAGCACAAGCGTCTTCAACGCCTTGTCTCTTATCGGATACTATTACTAAAGAGTGTGACTTAAAACTCTCTATAGTAAAGTACTTACCTATAAAAAGTGTGGATCAATGGGTAAAAGAAATAGAAACCTTCTCTCCAATTTCCGTAAACAAAGCGGAAATTAAAGAGAAGCTAGTATCTATGAAATTTACTAATGAGACATCTGCACAACTTTATGTAAAGTTCTTAAATCGAGAAATAAAATCCTATACTATTTAATAAATTGTTAAGCTAATTAGGATGTCAAAAAATAAGGAGTTTTAAGATGGATTTAAAATCGTTTATACTAGAGGTCTGGCAACTAATAAAAGATTATAAAAAATTGATTGTTTCTCTTGCTATTGTCTTTTCTGTTCTTTTTGCAGGGGTTAGATTGCTTATTCAGTGGGACTTTCAATCAGTTGGTACGGAAACAATCGAAACAGAAGGGGTACCATCTCAATTTGATTTGTTTATTGAACAGGAAAACTTAGGAACCTTTACCAATTCCTACTTAATAGAAATACTAGCAACTCAGCCAAACATTGTTTCGAGTATGGAACAAGAAACGGCGATTACTATTCAGGATGTTTTAGACGAATTTAGTGAGAACTTTGATCCGGTTTATACTAATGAAGATCCCATCAACATTGAGCGTAATAGGTCTACTAATGTGATGACTGTAAGTATAGGTCTGGGAACGAGTGAAGAAAACCAAGAACTAGCTGAAGCCTATTATTCTTGGTTAAATGAACCAGAGCACCCTTTCTTTAATGATAAAGATGTTTATTTATTATCGGAACCCGAATTGAATGAAGAACAAGCCTTTATCAATGGAGAAAGCCAATCCTTTTCTATTGTATCCATTCTCGTCATGGCTACTATCGGATTAGTTTTTGGTATAGTTGCGGCTATCTTTATAGCTATTATAAAAGCTTTGCTTCATGATAAGATACTTTATAGCTTTACTTATGGTTGGAAATCTGATGATATCTATATGCGTGAGTTAAATCAGAAAGATGATAAAATTTCTTATGATATATTAAGTGGCTATGCAGATAAAGTGGTAATTCTAACTGAACACCCGTTATCAGATGAGTTGGTTGATGCATTGACTAAAATGGGACAGCATCAGTTTTCAATACATTCAAGTGTGACGTCAATTCCTATTGACGAACGATTTGAAGAATGCTCGATTATTATTCAGCGAAAATTGACTAGCAAAGATTGGTACGCATCACAACGCAAGAATTTAAAATTATATCCATCTGCACGTACAAAAATTATTGAAATATAAGTAGTACGCTTAACCGAATAGAGGTGACCCATGAAAAAATTAGGCTATCTACTCATTGCTTCCGTATTTTTAGGAACAGACATATTGGCTGTTAATGCCGGTATAGCACAAATATCGATGTACAGAATGCTGCTAGCTATTTGTGTCGTCGTTATCAGCTTTATCTATATAAGAAGAGACCCCTCTGTTTCCTTGCGATTTAATCTTCAAGATAATCAATTCAGATATGTTTATCTTATCTGGCTAGTCATTGGTATTTTTTCTTTCATCTGGGCAAGAGATGGTGGAGGCTGGATGAAAGGCGTTTTCTTTGTCGGAACAGGAACGTTTACCATTGTTTTGACAAGCATCCTTATGACTAGTCAAAAGGATTTAAAAACAAGTTTCACTATCTTATTTATAATGATAGGACTTCACCAAATGATGGGATTTTACGAAATAATCACTAACCATTATATATGGGCTGATTTATCAGGACCAGTTAGAGCGAACTTCTCGGCTAATAGTGGGGCTCGAGTTCCATACACCACCTTTACTAATATCAACGATTATTCAACTTTGATTTTTGCCAGTATTCCACTATCTTGTATTATCTTGTTTAATACAAACAAAAAATGGCTCAAAGGATTAAGTATTCTATCTATTCTTTCCACTTTATTTTTGCTTTACCGAACAGGCTCAAGAGGAAATCAACTGGCACTAATTTTGTTCGTTTTTACTCTGTTCATTCTTAAAACGATGAAGCGCCGTTATTTAAGAGGAGTGCTATACTCGCTTGGTGTCTTTATTACTATTTTTGTAGTAGCTTACTTTGCTATTCCTTCTTTACGTTATTCTATTTATAGTGTAGTTATCGATTTTATTAGGCAATCAGGATCTAATGTTTATCGAATCAATTTGCTACTAAACGGTTTTGCTTTCTTGGCACAATCCTTTGGTTTGGGAGTTGGAGCGGGTAATATTGAAACATGGATGGTTGAATCACCAATCTTTGTAGTTGACGCTCCTAATATTCATAATTGGTTTATGGATATTCTTGTTGCCTATGGATTGATTACCTTTATCTTATACACCCTGATGTACCTTTACATTTTAAGACAATTATATGTCTCTTATAAATATTCTTATAATCCGTTTATTAGATCGTCATCTTTCTTTTTGTTTGCTTACGTCATTAGTTTTGTAGCATCATCTATATCGTCTGCTTCAAATATATTTATTGAATGGCAATGGGTGATGTGGGCAGTAATCATTGCTTTTGTTCAATTGACCGAAAAGAAAGAAAGTGAAACCCTTATGACTTGGCGTAAGGATCAAGCTTTTAGTACGATTAAATAGTTATACAAAAATTAATCAGAAAATGTGTAAAATGTAAAACAGACAATAAAAAATAAGTGTGAAGAAAGGAGGTGATTCCTTTTTCTTCACACTTATTTTATAATGCAAGTAACTAAAAAAGGTGAAATATAATTTTAACATTATGAAATACCACTAGTGTTGCATAAAACTGAAAATCACTGTTACTTGTTTATTGTTAATTAAATCACATGTAGTTTTCGTTAAAAATTTCAAAAAAGTCAAATGCTGGCGCAGCGGATGACTTTTTCCAGAATTTTTTTGACTTATTTAGTTGTAGATAAATCGATTTGCAGCTTCTTTCACTTAGTCAGGTTCGAATATTTCCTTAAATAATTCGAACGGTTCATACTGTAACGCTCGTAAATGCCTTAAAACGTGGAAAACTGTTTGTTTTAAGTCTAATTCAAGCTTGATGAGTAAGGTCAGTAAGTAGACAATCAGTGCCAGTATGACTTGATTTTCCA
>NZ_FNFK01000052.1 GCF_900101165.1 Alkalibacterium thalassium
ATTCGTCCGACAATTAGAATATAAATCCAAGCAAAAAGGACGGACACTTATCAAAGCAGACCGATTCTATCCGTCTAGTCAGGTTTGTTTGAGTTGCGGACACAGAGACGGCAAGAAGCCGCTCAATATCCGGGAGTGGGACTGCCCGACATGCGGGGAATACCTTGACAGAGATATCAATGCCAGCAAAAACCTCTTGGCATTGGCCAAGTAAAAGAAAATCAATGAGGCAGGGACTGCCTTTTGAGCCTACCCCTATCCGATTCCTCTGTCTGTATGAAGTCTGTGCAGACAAGAATGGAGTTCGTAGGAAGCCCCCACTTCAAAATCCAAAGGATTTAAGTGGTGGGTAGTTCACGAGAACACTTAGAAGAACAGCAGCAATCGTATAAGAAATATTTAGCCATCAGTATAGTATTAGGTGTCTCGCTTTGTATTCTGTCATTAACTCCGATGCTTCTAGGGGTTATGACCAATCTGATTCCAGTCTTAGTCGGGGTGGGGCTGATGCTCATACTGATCGGGACGGGCACTGTCTGCTTTACCTACAGCGGCAATGTATACAACGCCTATACCGTACTGCTGACTAATGGAAAAGACCCGAACAGCTTCGAAGAGGAAGTTAAAGCGGAAGCCAGAAGGAAACGCATCGACTATATAATAGATGAAGTCTACTGGCCGATCATAGTCGTCATTTATTTTGCAGAAAGCTTCTTGATCGGAGGAAGTTTCTGGGCTTGGAGCTGGGTCA
This sequence comes from Alkalibacterium thalassium, assembly GCF_900101165.1. Taxonomy (GTDB): domain Bacteria; phylum Bacillota; class Bacilli; order Lactobacillales; family Carnobacteriaceae_A; genus Alkalibacterium; species Alkalibacterium indicireducens. Next base: position 752 of record NZ_FNFK01000052.1, read on the forward strand.
TTTTTGTACTAGGCGGGGCACTTGAAGGAACCATCAAGTCGATTTTTGATACGTGGGATAACTAGACATGTGAATATATCTAGATAATGAATTTAAATCAGTTAATGAAGCAGCTGCCTCTGTGAGTTTCATTTGTTACAATGCGCAAACTCACGAAGCAATTGATATTATAGGAAACCGGTAACTCCTTTAAGAAGCACATCATTCTTTCGATACTATGAAAGAATGATGTGCTTTTAAAATGCATGGGTAGAAAATGAGATCGGGTTTGTCCATACTAGGATCGATTATGTTCCAACACGATCTTGCCTACAGTGTGTTCCGACTGCAGTAGTGTATAGGCTTCTTTCAATGTGTCCTCATTCATTCTATCAAAGTGTTTTGACATGGTAGACGTTATGAATCCCTGTTCGACCTGATTTTTGAGTTCTGTTAAATATTCGTGTTGTCTGATCCAGTCATCAGTCTGGTAGACTGACCGGGTATACATCAGCTCAAAACTCATGGTTAGGCTCTTAGCAAAAAATGGATTCGGTAAAGGTTCAGACAATGGAAGAAGCGAGCAGATACGTCCTTGGGGCTTGACGACTTTAGCAGCTTCTTTAATATTTTCATCCGACTTGGCGGCCAGGAAGACTGCGTCGATTGTTTTAATGCCAAGTTGATCCAGCTGTTTCTGATAAGGTTTAGTGTGGTCGATCACGTGCTTGACTCCAAGCTTCTGTATATGATTTGACGATTCTTCCCGAGATGCTGTACCGATGACCTCGAAGCCATAATTCAGTGCCAATTGAATGGCTATTGAGCCAACGCCACCCGCTGCTCCAGTGATCAGTAGAGTGGTTTTAGACGGATCTTCACTGATATCGAAGAGATTCAGGCGATCATGAATGACTTCATAAGAGGTCAGAGCAGTCAGAGGGACTGCAGCGGCTTCAGCGAAACTCAGATTTTTAGGTTTAAGACTGACCATCCGTTCGTCTATCTTGTGGTAGTCAGCTTGAGCACCTTGCACGTTACTTGTACCAGGATAGAAGACGTCATCTCCTTCTTTAAACAGCAATACACCTGGTCCAACTGAAACGACTGTCCCGGAGACATCTCTTCCCAGAATAGTGAACGAGTCGTCTGACGACTTTTTCATCAAGCGGGTTGCCAGGTCTGTCGGGTTGAGTCCGACCGCCTTGACCTCGACCACGATTTCTCTGCCATGTGGTTCAGGTACAGGGCATTCCCGCTTTTCAAAAACTGGCAGATCCTGATCTTTCAGAGGATCAGTAAACCCATATGCGTACATTTTCTTAGACATGTTTTTCCTTCCTTTCTTCTTTCATATCTTCTTTCATACAGTCTACACCTAACGTAAGGTATGCACAATTCAAATTGTATCAGGCTGCCTGATGATTTTGATTTCAATGTTTGTAGATTTTAGTTAGAATAGAAATAGACACCATAAAAGTTCAGGAGCTGATTTACGTGACGAATTATATTGAAAATGCGATAAAGGTGTTTGAAAACAATTTTGCGCTGAAAAAAAACGAGAAAGTCGCGATCATTACAGATGACCGTATGAAGCAGGTAGCTATACCTTTTTATGAAGCAGCCTGCATCAAAGGAAATGAGACAGTGTTTATACAGTTTCCTGCTCACTACAAATCAGGTGAAGAGCCGCCGGTCATTGTTGTGCAGGCAATGAAAGATGCGGATGTCGCTTTATGTGTTACAACGGCAAGCATCACACATACCCGTGCCAAGAAAGAAGCAGCTGCTGAAGGTACTCGAATCGGAACCATGCCGGGCGTGACTCTGCCTATGCTTGAAAAAGGTGCGATCGAAGCGGATCCGCAAGTCGTGGAAGAACTGACTGCCCGCTATACGGCGCTGTTGGATGATGCAGAAGAAGTACGCATCGAAAAAGACGGAGAAGTCCTGACTTTTTCTGTTGCTGACAGGAAAGGGATCCCAAGCACAGGAGTCTTTAGGGAAAAAGGCCAGGCTGGAAATGTTCCTTCAGGGGAAGCTTTTATTGCACCACTTGAACAGTCGGCTAATGGTAAGCTTGTTGTAGACGGGTCCATTGCTCAGATCGGAAAAGTGAAAGAGCCACTGACATTGACTTTAGAAAACGGGCGGCTGATCGAAGCTACAGGCAGACAGGGTGAAGAACTGCTAGAGATTTTAGGAGACACCGGTGGACGGATCATTGCTGAATTTGGTATAGGAACGAACCCTTCAGCACGGATTACAGGAGTCGTTCTTGAAGACGAAAAAGTCTACGGCACGATCCATATTGCGTTCGGCTCAAATAAGCCTTTTGGAGGAGTCACTGAAGCTGGAGTTCATATCGATTGTGTCGTTAAAGAGCCGACTGTTTGGATCGACGGCAAAAAAATAATGGAAAAAGGCAGTATGGTCGAATGAATCTAATTACTTATGTAGTACTCGAAAGGAATTGAGGGTGAGCAGATGAGTTTGAACAGTCAGACAAAATTAAGACTGGTTCAGATTTTTTCCTGGGCTATGGTCCTGTTCTGGATGGGTGTCATCTTCTGGTTCTCATCACAGCCTGCGGAAGAATCGGTCAGATGGAGTGTCGGGCTCATGGAACTGGGTGGAGAAATCATAACGAACTGGCAGTGGGTAGGCGTCATATCAGTCATTTTTCTGTATCATATCTTTCTGATCTGGCTGGCAAAGATGGACTCCCACTTTATTCTGAAAATCCTTCTGTTCGTTCTGTTTCTGATTATAAGTGTGGGCATTGCCTATTTCCTCTTCACATTTGTACGTCCAAGAGTCAGCCGATTCGGTATCTTTGAAATGAACCGATGGGTCATCCATCGGTACCTTAGAAAGTATGCGCACTTCTTCGTGTATCTGTTCCTAGGCAGTTTTCTTATGAATGCTTTTACCATGTCGAATGTCAGGCCATGGCGAGCGTTCGGCTTGGCTTTAGTTATTTCCTTTCTTTATGCGATAACGGATGAATTCCATCAGTATTTCGTACCCGGAAGACGGCCGCTTGTTATGGATGTCATCATCGATACAATCGGGGCCCTGGTAGGCATAGCTCTATACAGCACATTGAGTGCTTTGTTCAAATGGCGTAACAGAAAGAGAAGAACGAGGACGAAGAAACGATCAGGCTGAGGTCTTGAAGTTTGGATAGAGCGACCTGAGATCTAAAAATCATTATAAAAACATCCGGCATCCCGTCTCTGATATAGAACGAGGGGCGCCGGATGTTTTTTGTTTTACGTTCTGAGGACGAAGAGTCTCAATGCTTCCCTACTCAAAACAAAATTCCATCAAATAAATACCAGTTATTTAAACAAGGAACGACATCAATTTAAAGCTCGTTGGTTGAATCCAAATTTATGTCTAACAAAGCCTCCAGTATAAAATGAATTTCGTTAAAATAAATCGAGCTGCTGAGGGCCGAGGTAATCAAAGGATACGTTCAAAAGCTTTTGAAGGGTCTTCGCATTCTGAGCGGCATGACCACCTGAATTATTATTGAAAATCACACAGACTTCCATCGACTGCTTTGACAACTGCTCAATGATTTTCTTGAATTCCATCAATTCGTCATCCCTATAATTGTATAGTGTCCGCTCAGCTCGCCAATCCTTGACATTTTCACCAAGCCAGCCCTCGTAGTTTCTGCCGTGAAGGCGAAGCACACTGAGTCTGGAATGTGTACTTCTGACTATTTTAGGCACACTGTTGTTGGGTGTCTGGGGCTGATCAACGATGACGTTGGAGAACTCGAGAAGTTTCAGGAGTTCAAGTGTCCGTTCCTGATTTTTTTCGGAAAACCAGGACTGATTCCTGAATTCCACAGCAACCGGCAGATCGCGCATATGACTGCGCACATACTTCAAGTAATTGACATGTTTACGAGTACAGTCAAAATAGGGAGGGAACTGAAATAGAAAAGCTTTGATCCGTTTCTGTTCGATCATAGGACCAAATGCGTCCAGATAGGCTTCAAAGACATCGTCCATTCGGCTGAAATCAGGATGAAATGGTTTATGTAATGTCATCATATTGAATGCCTTTGGGAAGAAAGTGAATGATTCCGGTGTCTTATCGATCCAGTTCAGAATATTGGTTCTGGAAGGAATGGCATAGAAGCTAGTGTCAAGTTCCACTACTGGGAAATGACTGGCATAGTCTTCCAGTTTACGGGAACGGTCACGTTGGATCAGTTCATGATCACTCCATCCGGTCAGAGCAATTGTTATCACGTCAGTTTTCGACCCTTTCTGTCTCATCGAGTTGTTCTTCGATCACCTGACGCAGAAGGTCATCAAATGGATACTGTTGCTCATCCGCAAATGGGTTCAGGGATTTCACTCGGCTTTTATTCATATTACTTCGTCTCATTGCGGCAGATATATGGCGGCCGTCAACCAGTTTCTGAATGATTCTTTCTGTATATTCGTAGCCTTCGTGGTGCAGCACTCTGCACCTTTTAGGAAGAAGCATGGAGGCCAATCCGTAATCCTGAGTGACTACAATATCATTGGGATAAGCCAGCTCCATGATCTTGAAGTCTGCCTGATCACTCCCTTTATCGACCCATATGCGTTCAACGCCATTTGGAAGTTCTTTTGTTGAATAATGAGAGATACTTGAAACTAGCAGGACCTCAATCTGATAATTCTGAGCTTCCGCAATAATTGTTTCTTTTTTAGGGCATGCATCTGCATCAACTAATATTTTCATATCCAATGCCTCCTTTAAAATCAGTTTACCATATTTTAATTCAGAAAAGGTAGCTCGAACCCATATGAATAAAGGATTAAAAGTCGTTCTATCTAAAAGTCAAGTCACCTGGTTTTGTGTTGACATCATTTACAAAAAAGACTACTCTTATGTCAATGAGGTTTGTTTATTAAGTCAACTAACATGACGGGCAAACTTAAACACACACATTCAAGAAAAGAGGCATAAAAGTGAACAAGACATCGCTCTTTATGAAGGGCTGGACATTTGCGAAAGTAGAAGGGATCTACCATGCTAAACCGACGAGTTTTTTGCCTGTAGAACTGCCCCACGACTGGCTGATTACCGAGAGCAGATCGCTGACATAGTCAGACCGATTTTGTATCGATCAGACATCTTTGCGGTTGATCTGTATGAAGCCGGACTGGCTGACAAAGTTGTCGACTATCTGGTTGAGCTGACCGAAAAACCTGGAGCAGTCAGAGAGAATTTGAAACACGCATTAAGCAAATAAGAGCATAAGTTAAAGGAACAGCGAAAGGGAGATTGTTTCATCCCGTACGCTGTTCCTTTATTTATATCTGACTGGTGATCCAATGTTGAAAAATCTTTTGAAGGAGTCTATTCGGAAAAAAGTTTCTAATACTGTTCGGCCTGGACTGGAAGATGCTTTGTACCATCTAGCTTTAGTTTGCTATTAGGATAAACTGAAGATCCGTCATTATATTATTTTTAACGGCACCTAAATAGAGTCCTTTTTAATAAGATATATCTAGACGCTGTCTAGTTACATTTTAATCTTTAAGAGCTTGAAGAAATAACGCTAGAAGGCCTGTAGTTATAGTTTGTACCAATTTCAGTACGTATGCTGCTACTAAAGGGTCTCTAGTTTTAGTTTATCTTCTAACTGTTTAATAAATTGCCGTTAGAAACTGCATAGTAATAGTTTAGCAGTGTCTCGTCGTGCTGAACTCAATTTAAACTCAAAGTAGTGGCAGATCGGCTCATCCAGAAAGATCGAAACTACAGCTAGACGGATTTTACTCAACAAGTCAACGGGATATAAGCTGCTAGAGTCGTTAAACCAGTGCTTTTTGAATTAATTAATCATTTAAATCCCATAGAACAAACTAAAAGACAAAAAAGAGGCCGGCTGCTGATCAGACGGTCTCTTTTTTATGTAGTGAGAAAAGCATTAAGCCTTTCACTTACACTTCCATTACTTTTTCCATATTCAAGCTGAATTCTACATTGTCTACATGAAGGTAGGACTGCAGATTCATCACTGTTGCGCCGTACAGACTGGCTTTTCTTCCCAGGACGGACTCTTTCAGAGGAACATTCTTGTAGATCGTCATGCTTAAATAGTGGTTAAGCAGACTGATCAGCTCAGGTATCTCTTCTAGAATTTCAGAATTGATATAGACGACTTCCGGATCATAGTTCCCAATCACGTTCATCAACCCGATTCCAAAGTCTTTAGCAAACTGCAGAATCAAGTTCAAAGTGGGTGAGTCTTTCTGATGATAGGACTCGACAAGATCTTCAAAGGTAAGTGCAGGATCGCCTTTAAGCAACTGATACTTTCGTACGATTGCTTTAGTAGAACAGTACTGCTCTAAACAGCCCTGATTACCGCAGGGACAATTGGTTCCATTAGGGTAGAGAACGGTATGTCCTACTTCTCCGCTACGCCCTTTATTTCCTCTATGGAGTTTGCCGTCAAGAATGATACCTGCACCGATTCCAGTATGTGCACTAAATGAAATGATACTTTTATGCTCGGTGTCAAAAGCTGCTTCCGCAAGAGCTGAAAGATTTGCCTCATTCTCGATGTGAACGGGGAGATCGATTCGTTCTTCCAGCTCAGCGACCAGATCGATTTCATCCAGGTCAAAGTAAGGAGTGAACTCGATTTTGTTATCATATACGATCCCGTGAATAGATACGGTCACACCGATAATACCAAATGGGCATTCATCCATCGTGTTTTTTGCATGGTCAACAACTGAAGCGATCGAGTCGACAATATTATCTTTACTCATTTCTTTTTCTTCTGTCGTGTAATCGATCTTCTCACCGTCAAGGTAGGTGATGAGATAACTGATACGGTCGTAGCGTACATCAAAACTGATCGAGACGCCGGCTTTTTTATTTACAGTAAGAAGAATGGGGCGGCGTCCGCCGGAAGACGTACTTTTACCAGGGCCGATCTCAATGACATAATTGTCATCGATCAGACGCCTTACGATTTCAGATACCGTTGCCTTGTTCAAACCAGTTAGTTCAGAAATCATAGCACGTGAAATTTCCGGCCGGTTAATGATCTCTGATAGAACCAGTATACTGTTGTTTTCTCTAATTGAACTTTTCATCTTAAACATGACTGTACCTCGTTTCTATATTCACGCATAAACCTTCTATATCAAGGTTTTATGTTCGTATGAGTTAAGTAAATAAAAGTGTTTGGTCATAATATTAAAAAACTATCTGGAAGCGCTCGACATCAAAAACAAGTTTCGTTATAGTTATCGCAGAATTTAGTTAATTCAACTAACAAACTATCGATACACCAAGTGTATCATATCTTACAAAATAAAAAAACATAAATTGTAAAGGTTTTCTTACTTTGTTTTCATGTTACATTATCAGAAAAAAAGTAACTTTATGCCAGCTTTTGTCGGTCGAAAATGCGCCCATGGATAGGCATTCTTGCTAAATGAAAAGGTTGTGGAATCAATCAGATAGAGTTTTTCTTTCGACTTTACCTTCGTCTTTTTATGCACAAGAGAAAGTAAATGATTAAAAACCACCAGTAATAAACCTGGTTCAAGTACCCGTAGGGCACGAGAAAGCTGAGAGTAACTGATAGAGTCTATCCCCATTACTTTTTTAATTCGGATTGACAAGTTGCTGGTCTAGTTGTCGTAAACTTTCGGTTTCATCGTTAATGGCATACAGAAAGAGCTTTATTACTTTCTTAAATGTCAATTTCTTTGCGTAACGATCAAATTGTTCGATAGCTTGACGAGAATCAAACCTTAATTGTTCTAACTTAATATACGAAAACCAAGAATCTAAACTGAACGATTGAACAGGTCAACAGCAGCAAAAGAGACACACTAGTTAACCTAGTCGGTGGGTGCTGACATGGAGTGTGTCTTTTTGACTTCTTTAAGTGGGAATAATTATAAAAGGAAAACACTCATCATGATGAGTGTTACAACTTAAGTGATAAAGACAGCTGGGAGATGAACGGAAAATTAACTAGCGGTAGATAAGATAAGAACAATAAGCGGTATTATATTTTAAATTATTGCCCACTCACCGGAAAATGCTCAAAGAGTGGGTAATAAATTTGAAATTAATGCCCACTCGCAGAATATACCCTAATGAGTGGGCAAAGGTTTAGGTATTATGGACCACTCGCCGAATACATTCACCTGAGTGGTAAGTAAATGAAGGATTATAACCCGCTCAAAGAGTTTAAGTCAACGAGTGGGCAAAAGAGGGAGTCCATAATGAAAAGCTAACTTAGGGTATCCCATATTTTGGAAATCAAATCACCTACATCATGCGCTGGTCAGTCTTTAATCTTAAGATGCAGCATTTCCAAAAATCCGAAAGCCTGAGATTCGTTTACTATAGCACCTTTAATGTCGTTTATAGATACGGCAAGGGCATCAAAGTCTGATGAACTCAAATCGATGTTTTTCAGTGAAGTATGACTGAACGTTGCCTGATTCAAGTCACAGGATTCGAACCGGGTTTGCTTTAAAGAACACTCAAGGAAGTCCATTTCATTTAACTTGCATTGGTCAAATAATACAGATTTGACTTTTGAGAAGCCCACACTCGATAGATGCATGATACAATCAGTAAACGAGACATCTTCAAGGAAGCTGTCAGTGAAAAGCATGCCGTTTAGTCTACATTGATTGAATGATACTTGTTTAAGGCTTGTTTCAGTCAGTTCGGCATTGATGCATTCACATTTGATAAATTCTACATCTTTGAAGTAGGCATTATTTATGGTCAGCTGATCAAACTGAACATTTCTGAACCGTACCCCTTTGAATTCGATGAGTCGTGTATCGGACAAAGTGATGACGCAATCAGCAATTTCTGCCTGTTCGATGTAAGGCTCTTCCGGATCGAAGACTTCCATAAAGTTGATGAGTGGCAGACTTTCGGGAAGCGAGGGGCGCTTGATTTTACGTGACATGGGCGATTCTCCTTAATAAATTCAGGTAGGTCATGAAGCGATTTCAGATTCTTCACTCGATTATACCACTTGATTGCTTTAATATGTCCAACAAATGCGAAATGTTTGGTATAATGAATAGATGAAGATTTTAAACGGATAAACAGACACAAGCAACTACAGTTGAAAAGGGATGACTGAATCGATGAAAAAACAGGCTTTTCCAGAAATGACGATTACTTCTTTAGCCAGCAACTACTCAACGTTTCTTCAAGGCAAGGAAGTATATAAGAACAGAGCAGTCAAGAATCTGAAAGTGGATACCAAAAATAACACTGTTCAGTTTAATGTTGAAGACCGTCAATTAGAAACCGTACACTTGCGCTTTTATCCTAATGGTGTAGCAAGAAAGTACCACTGTACATGTAAACCATTCGAAAAAAATGCAGGGGCCTGTAAGCATGTGGTGGCGGCCATGTTCCACCTGAATGATTTGGATGCCAGTGAACTCACCTCTAAAAGCGAGACGCCTGGCAGCACAGGTAACAAGACACAGCCTATGTTTTCATATAAAAAAAGTGAGAAGGCAGTCAATGAACTGCTCCATTTATCCAAGCAGGAAATTGCCAGACAAACCGACTCCTTATACAAACAGCCGGTCTATGTCGAGTATATCCTAAATGTGAGCGGTACTTCGGCTAATCCTGTTTACGATCTTTTTTTCAAAATCGGTAAGGATTACTTATATATTGTTAAAAATACAGCACGGGTTATTGATGATATCATCAGCGGAGAACCGATCGAGTTCGGGAAGAACTTCACTTTTGATTCCAGCGACTATGCCTTGCTTGCAGAAGATCGTTATGTCTTTGAGAAACTGAAGGATATTCAGGATATAATCTCATCTCTGACACCTGTAGGATATGAAAGCCAGATATCGAACCGGGAAAGTTTTTCCATTCCTGCCTTATACATTAAAGAAATGATCCGACTGCTGGAAAACACGATGGGGGCTTTCGCCCGTTTTGGAAGACCGCCTCGTCAGCTGACTCAAATTGACCGGGGAGATACGCTGCGGGTAAAAGAAGGCATTGAAGATCTTAATCTGACTTTTAAGTTTGAAAAAAAAGATAATTTGTTCCACTTTTCACTGGCAGATACATCACTGACGGTTGAAGACTTTCATTTCCACGACAAAGGGAAGATGATTGAGTACAAGCAAGTTTTCTATCTTCTTTCTTCACCTTCATATGAGCTAATTCACAGTATTTTTGAGGGACTGAAGAGTTCCGGCTCCTATACGCTGGTCATGCGCCGGTCTGAGATTGAAACCTTCCTGTCCGTTACGTTGTCACAGCTGAATGAAGTCATACAGGTAAATATGGACGAGGCTGTCCGACAACTGATCTATCAGGCGGAATTTGAGCCTCAACTGTATATCGATACAGAAGGACAGTCACTGCTGATCCGTCCGGTATATTCATATGGGCAGACGACATTGTATCCATTGGAATGGTCTGAGACAGAAGTCGAAGAAACGATCCTCGTCAGGGAATGGAAGAAGGAATCAGATGTCCTGAATCTTCTTTATACTCATGTGCCATCTGTCGCCCGCCAGCAGGGCATGTGGAAGCTGACAGAAACGGATACCATCAGCGGATTTCTGTATGATTCACTTCCGGAACTGGCTGAAAACATGGAGATCTTCCTGTCTCAGTCTGCCCGCCGTCTGATATACAGTCCGAAAAGACAGCCACGAGTTACGATGGAAATGAGGGAATCGTCCAATCTACTGGATATTAGTTTCGAAACAGAAGATATCTCGTCAAATGAACTGCAGGCCTTGTTGAAGGACCTAGAGAGAAATAAGCCGTTCTATAGACTATCAAGCGGTCAGCTGGTGAATCTGAAAGACCCTGCTTTCCAGGCTATGAAACGTGCCAAGGAATCACTGGATATAGATGATGATGAGTTTGAGACTGATATGACAGTCTCTGTCTTCCAGGGGCTGTCTGCACTGGATGAGGAAACTATAAATACCGGAAGACGCTTCAAGTCACTTGTGGAGCAGCTGTTGAGTCCGGAAACGCTGGACTTTGATTTGCCAACCGGTCTGAAAGCTAATATGCGACCGTATCAGGTCACCGGATTCAAGTGGCTGAAGAGCCTTGATCACTATGGCTTCGGAGGCGTGCTGGCGGATGACATGGGACTTGGAAAGACTGTCCAGACGATTGCTTTCTTGCAGTCCAAGTACGAAGAGAAACAAGGGCGCTATCTAATCATCTGTCCGTCGAGTGTCGTCTACAACTGGCAGCACGAGTGGCTGAACTTTGCGCCTAATACGGAAACAATTATTATTTCCGGTTCCAAGGAGGAACGGGAAGCGAAAAAGCAGGAAGCACTCGATAAGAATATACCGATCTGGATCACAAGTTATCCTCTGGTCCAAAGAGATACCGATCTCTATGAAGAGGAAACGTTCGAGACGATCGTTCTGGACGAATCTCAGACTGTCAAGAACAGTGCCGCCAAGACGACTCAGGCTGTTAAAAAACTGAAGGCCGAAAGCAAGATCGCTTTGTCCGGTACCCCTATAGAAAATCACCTTGGAGAGCTCTGGTCCCTGTTTTCAATCATTCAGCCTGGTCTGTTCAAGAACAGGAAAGCGTTCCAGGCTATGGATCAGTCTAGGATTTCAGCAAAGATCAAGCCGTTCATACTAAGACGACTGAAACGGGATGTGCTGGACGATCTGCCTGAGAAGACAGAAACCACAGAATATATTGAACTATCTGACAATCAGAAGCGTCTGTATCAGACCCAGCATGCGGCAATCAAGCAGGAGATCAAGACATTGATCGATACGGATGAGCTGAATGCCAATCGGATCAAAGTGCTGGCTGGAATGACCAGACTGAGACAGATCTGTTGTGATCCAAGGCTAGTCATGCCTAACTTCGAAGGGGCGTCTTCTAAACTGGAACGTCTGATGGAATACCTTGAAGAGGCACGGGCCAACGGCAAACGTGTGGTGCTGTTCTCTCAGTTCACTTCCATGCTTAAAATCATCAGAGAGCGTCTGGATGCCATAGATGTGGATTACCATTACCTCGATGGTCAGACTAAAAATGAAGACCGTCTGCATTTGACGACCCGATTCAATACAGGAGAAAAAGACCTGTTCCTGATTTCTTTGAAAGCTGGGGGAACTGGTCTGAATCTGACAGGTGGAGATACTGTCATTTTATATGACTCCTGGTGGAATCCGGCAATCGAAGACCAGGCTGCTGACAGGGTGCACCGGTTCGGCCAGAAGAAATCAGTACAGATCATCCGCCTGATCACAACTGGGACGATCGAAGAACGCATTAACGACCTCCAGGAGAAAAAACGCGAACTGATCGATTCAGTTATTACTAAAGGCAATACTCAGACACTGAACAATCTAAGTACAGAAGAAGTACTGACCCTGCTCGAAGACTGATTTATTTTAAAAGGCCTTAAGTGATGCTAGGATAGATATACTGCTGGCTCCTTATCAGAAATTTTTGCTCAATGGCTATTGCTTGAAAGCCCCCGATTTCTGCTCGTATAATTAAGGTGAAGCGACGATACGACTGATACAGGTAACTCCCAATAATCTATGAAAAATTATGTTTCCCAAATTTCTCGTTGCTCGTATGATGATTTCTGTCGATGAAGGTAATATAATCCAATCCTTGTCTGGATTAAACAGCTTTATAACAGATCCAGTAAAGCAACGAGAAGTATAAGAAGGCATGTTTAAAAAACTTCGTTTTTTTGAAGTTTTTCGAGATATGTAAAATCACTTCTACAGTATTAGTCCGTGTACTGTAGAACACTGTTCCCGAAAGATAATAAACGGATCCACTTGTCGGGCATTGTTTTTGCATCATCATGGACGAATGGAATCCTCACAGGAACTTCGCCATCTAATGACTGATGTGGACGTAGAAAG
>NZ_FNFK01000084.1 GCF_900101165.1 Alkalibacterium thalassium
AATTAAATCGTGGTTGAATCATCGGCTAAGACAATTGATTTGGAAGAGATGGAAGAAAGTATCCACTCGATATAGAAAATTAAAACAACTGGGGATAGAACACGATGATGCACTCAAAATGGCTGGTAGCCGAAAGGCTTACTGGAGGCTCTCGCGAAGTAAAACTTTACATCGTGCCATAACAAATAAGAAGCTCGAACAGTGGAAATTAAAAGATTTAATACTACTGTATGAACGTTAGAGATATTCAAGTTATTGAACCGCCGTATACGAGAACCGTACGTACGGTGGTGTGAGAGGTCGACTAGTCAATTAATGACTAGTCTCCTACTCGATTCTATAGCCTTAAAGACCGGCTATAATAGAGATGTAGTAAGACCAGCAAAGAAATTAAAGGAGACTAAATCATGACTGAGATTAGGGAACTGACTCATGAGTATTTTGAAAACGCTTATCAGTTAAATGTTTACTCTTTTCATTTCAAGGAAACAGAAGACAGTAAGGAAAGACTATTCAATGAACATGCTAATGGTCAGGTTTTGGGGTCGTTCTCTGATGATCGGCTGACCAGCGTTTTGATTATTTTTCCATTTGAAGTCTATTATCACGGCAACGTACTGAAAATGGGTGGTATAGGCAATGTTACCAGTTATCCAGAAGTAAGAGGGAAAGGATCCGTCCGTCAGCTGATGGAAAAAGCTTTAAAAGAGATGAAGAAACAGGGACGGTGCTGTCATATTTGTCCCCGTTTTCCTATCACTTCTACCGTAAGTTTGGGTATGAAGTAGTTTTTGAAAAACGGCAGTACAACATCTCACCCGATGCATTTGGCTCGTTCAAAATTCCAGAGAAACCTGTCGAGCGTGGTGTATGGAAAGAACAGAAAGAAGCAGTAAAAGACATTTACGACCAGAAAATGAAAGGTGCTGTAGGTCCAGTAAAAAGAAATGATTGGATATGGGAAAATCGAATCATGAATTCGGATAAGAAAAAGCTGGCGCTTTACCGGGACGAAAAAGGTATCCCAAAAGGGTATCTATTATACGAATTTTCAGGTGAAAATCAGGGGAACTTTAAAATTAACGAACTACACGCGCTGACAGGTAGAGCAGAAAAAGCACTATGGGAATATATCGGGGCCCATGCAGCCGGGTTCGATACATTTGAGTATACTACTCGTTCAGATCAGCGCCTGACACACCTGTTTCGCGAAGCAGACTTAAATCCTAAAATGGTGTCATCTATGATGGCTCGTATAGTAGATATGGAAAGTTTCCTGAAACAGTTTCCCTTCAGACAGACAGAAAACCAGGAGTTCTGGCTTGAAGTCACTGATGATACCGCAGAGTGGAATGCTGGACTGTTCAAGCTTTCTATGTCGGATGGTAATGTTCAAGTCAGTTCTGCAGAACAGCCAGAAGAAAAGTCCCGCTACCTGAAAGCCAGCATCCATACTTGGACGCAGCTGTTCATGCAATTTAAGAAAGCGACTGACCTGCAGTTTGAAGGCTCACTGATCAGTTCAAAAGAGACAGCACAAGCGCTTCAGGATAGTCTTCCTGAAGGTGTACCTGAACTTCATGACTATTTTTAAGAATCAAAAAGGATAGAATGAACAAGGAGGAAAAACTAATGAACAAAATCTATTTTCTCTGCACAGGTAATTCCTGTCGCAGTCAGATGGCGGAAGGTTACGGCAGAAAGCTATTGGATCCTGATCAATTTGAAATCAGGAGCGCAGGAATCGAAACGCATGGCCTTAACCCGAGAGCGGTCAAAGTAATGGAAGAAGATGGGATTGACATTACTGGTCAGACTTCGGACCTGATCGATCAGAATTATTTTAATGAAGCTGACTTGATCATTACATTATGCGGTGACGCTCGAGATAAATGTCCGACAATTCCTTCCGGCGTGGCTCACGAGCATTGGGATCTGGAAGACCCGGCACAAGCCACTGGAACGGAAGAGGAAATTTTAAATACATTCCGTGAGACAAGGGATATAATCAAAGAAAGAATTCAGACACTCAAATAATCAGTCGCACAGTGCGGATAAGTTGGGGAAACAGCTTATCTGTACTGTGTTTTTTACTGACTAAGGGTATAATGGATAAAACTAATGAGTAAGGTGTGAGCTGAATGTCCAGAACATTCGACGAAAAACTGAATATGGTCAAATGGATCGGGATTCTGACCATGACCATCGATCATGTGGGGTACTTTCTATTCCCGGGACTGCTATGGATGCGCATGATCGGTCGGATTGCGTTTCCTTGCTTTCTCTATAGTACAATAGAAGGAACTGAACGAACCTCAGACTACAAAAAGTACATCACTCGCCTCTTTGGGCTGGGAGTGCTGTCCATGCTTGTTACTCCAAACACGATCAATGTGCTGTTTCTTTTAGGCCTGTTTTCGCTTTCTCTAAAATATAGACGTTATTTTCCATTATTTATGCTCCTGAGTTTTATTGCGGAGTACAGTGTTTATGGCTTTTTGTTTGGATGGGCCATATATTGGATGAAGGAAAAGGATCTTCTCCAGGGAATAGCAGGTTCAGTGGCCGTCCAGTTTCTCTTTGGGATAAGTATCCAGACCTTGTCTCTAATCTCTCTTCCCTTTATGTTCATGGACAAAGGTATCAAACTGCCTAGGCTGCCAAAATATTTTTTCTACTGGTTTTACCCGCTTCATCAGGCGGTGCTCATCTTGATTGTCAGCCTGCTTCAACTTGTCTAAAGATTTTCTGATTAAGTTATTGATAGTGTTTCCTCCTTATAAGTATAAAACACCATATATTAATAATATTATGGTGTAAATTAATATAGATGATATAGATTCAATTACTATTTTTTTTGTGTACAGTACAAACAAGAAGAGAACTGAGAATAGACTATGTTAAACTTATAAATAACAATTTGAATTTAAAAGGAGGAGTAGAGATGACCTCAGTCATGTGGTTTAGAAGAGATTTACGACTGGAAGACAATACAGCACTGAAACACGCCTTTGAAGAATCGGATCAGCTGATCCTGCTTTTTCATGTCAATCCAGAACAGTTCCTGGAGGACGGCGCAACGAATCAAGTCAGCTTTTTTAATAGTGTAAAGATACTTGAGGGATCAATTAAAGAGCAAGGTGGAAAGTTACATATTCTATTTGGTGACATCGAAGACTGTTTTAAGAAGCTGAAAGAAATGTTCCCTGATTGGTCTGACGTTTTTATTAACAGAGACGAGAAAGGTTATGGTCTTCAAAGAGATAAAAAGATGGCCCGGTTTTTCAAGGAACATGACATCAAAGCACATGGATTCTTTGACCACCATATCCATTATGCTACTGAAATAAAAACAAAGTCAGATACCCTATACAAAGTATTTACCCCTTACTTCAGACAGTGGAAAGAAAAGCGGAAGCCTGACCCGGTGACCGTTGATTTTCAGAAAGATAAACTGGTCTCGTCTTCTGAATTTGATGATCATCACGAGCGGTTCCAAAAATTCTTCGATAAACAAGTTGAGATAAACAGTCAGTCCAAGGTTGAAGAGCTGGAGCAGGGAAACAAAGCCGCACACCAGAAACTCGATGAATTCATCGAAGATAAATTGAGCGAGTACAAGGAAGCACGAGATTTTCCATTGAAGGATGGCACGAGTCGAATGTCTCATCACTTAAGAGCTGGAGAAATATCCGCACGTACAGTCTATTCAAAAATAAAGGCAGCGCCTGACTCAAAAGGAAAAGAAACCTTTATTCAGGAACTGGCCTGGCGTGATTTCTACAACATGGTCTACTATGCCTACCCTGATCAGAAAGAAAAAGAAGTGGATGACAACTTCAGCAAGGTAGAGTGGGATAATAATGAAGAGAATTTCGAAAAATGGAAAGAAGGCAGAACAGGGTTTCCAATCGTAGATGCGGCTATGCGTCAGCTCAAGCAGAAAGGGTGGATGCATAATCGGCTGAGGATGATTACCGCATCATTTCTGACAAAAGATCTGCTGATTGACTGGCGCTGGGGAGAGAAATACTTCCAGACCCATCTGGTGGATTATGACCCCTGCAGTAACATCGGAGGCTGGCAGTGGGCTGCGTCAACCGGAACAGACGGGGTGCCTTACTTCAGAATTTTTAACCCCACGACTCAGTCCGAACGTTTTGATAAGAAGGGAGATTTTATCCGCCTGTACGTCCCGGAACTGAAAGCCATCGATACGAAAAAAATACACGAGCCCTCAACACTTACAAAAGAAGAACAGAAAAAATATGGGATCACAATTGGGGAAGATTATCCTGAGCCGATCGTCAACCATAAGCGAAGCAGAGAACTCGCCATTCAGGCCTATGAAAAAAGCAAGAAGAAGGTCCAGGGAGAACAGGACTAAATTATATAATTAAATAGTAAATGAAAAAAGACAGCTCCCATAACAGAGCTGTCTTTTACATGTCGAGAAAACCATCTATTTAATTTAAAGCGAGATCAGGACAAGAAAGCCGACAAGGTTATTGATAAAGTGGAAGAAAATAGCGGCTTCGACTGAACGGGTCCGTTTGGCCGCATAGCCGAACAGCAGGCCCATGCCGACATAAGTATATACAGCCACTATTGATGTGGGAACATGGACAAGTCCGAACAATACAGACGTAATGATCAGAGTCAGCCAGCTGACGTCATTGTGTTCTTTGCGGAAAAATATTATTCCTCGGAAGAGCCATTCCTCAACCAGTGGAGCGGCGATCACTATAGTGATGAACAGCATCCATATCGGTGTGTCAGTTGCCATCGCTTCAATCGCTTCCTGATTGACGAGCTGTCCGTCACCGACTATGTACTCGAGAACTGATCCACCAATATTGAACAATACATATCCGACCGGAACATACCAGGCAAGAAACTTCCAGTCTTCACCAGTCAGACCAGGAAGGATTGTCCATTCATTTCGGGTCAGGCGTTTTCTGTTCATCAGTGGGATTTTCTTCGCATAAATAATGATGACCGACAGGACGAGACCTCCTGCAAAAGCAATGAAGGTCATGACCCCTTCCAGCTGCACGAATGACTGAAGCAGTTCCTCCTGTGACAGTTGAGCGTTCATAAAACCGAAAACAAGACCGAACAAAATGGAGATAATGAAAGGGAAAATAATAGGTGAGACCAGCCACATCAGAATCTGATCGCTGATTTTCGTTCTTCTTAATGGAAATCCTTGTAAAAATCTCAATAGTAGTCCTCCTAAGTATGATATGTGTTTCAGTATAACAGACTACCAGCATCTGTGGGAACCATATGAAGGTTAGGATGACTACTACATCATATCTATAGATATAAGGAAATAAAATGAGTATAAAGCATTGTAAATATAATACTCGAAATTATGGAAACAATTTGGATACAGTGTAATTTTACTAACATGATTGATAGTATGGAGAATGAATAGTAAGACCGCTCGATATTAGTGGTTGAAATAGGGTAATATAAGATGTAAATATTTTAGGTATAAGAATAAATGCCTAAAGATAGGAGGGGTTTTATGCCAAAGATAACAGTAGCAGGCAGTATTTCAACAGATTTCGTGGTGGAAACAGATAAACGTCCTTCAGTAGGAGAAACAGTAGAAGGGCGAACATTCACAACAAGCTTCGGAGGGAAAGGAGCTAATCAGGCGATAGCTGCCGCTAGAGCTGGAGCTGAGACAACCATGCTAGGGGCTGTAGGAGACGATATTTTTGGAGAGAAATTAGTGATGAACTTCGAAGAAAACGAAGTTGATTCAAGCTGTGTTGAAAGGGTCACTCAATCTTCAGGATCAGCTTTCATAACACTTTCTAAAGGAGATAATTCAATTATTTATATTCCCGGGGCGAATAATTCTTACTCGCCAGCGATGATTGACAAAGTCCTTAAGGGTACACACATTATCCAGGAAAGTGACATGGTGCTGGTACAGAATGAAATACCTGAAGAAACTGTGAATTATCTGATTAGAACGTGCAATAAGCTGAATATTCCTGTGCTGCTTAATCCAGCACCTGCACGAAAACTGGGAAATAAGTTAATTGAACAGGTCACACTTCTCACACCCAACGAAAGCGAATTTGACATTCTGTTCCCTGAAATGGATCTAAATAAAGCAGTGGAAAGCTATCCTAATAAATTGATTGTAACTTTAGGCAGTAACGGAGTTGTATTCCATGACGGTCAAGAAATCCAGTTCATACCAGCTCATAAAGTAAAAAATGTAGTGGACACTACTGGAGCCGGTGATACTTTTAACGGAGCTTTTGCCTATGCATATTCTTCGGGCTTATCTATTAAAGATAGTATACGTTTCGGGAATGCGGCAGCTAGTCTTTCCATTCAGAAAAACGGAGCTCAGGAAGGAGCACCGTCACTTGAGCAAATAAAGAGCGTGATATAGCCGTAAAAGATTGATATGTAGTATAATTATATCATTATGTAATTATCTAAGTTTCAACCCAAGTTATCGGTGAAACAGCAATTGTTTTGTGCAGATTGAGCAATAACCAAATAACCCTTTAGATATACACTCAAGTTTCGCACCCCTAAGAACTCCGTTCTATCCTTTACATCATAAGGATTATTTAGATTAATCAGCTTAAAAGTAAAGAAAAAGACAGCTC
>NZ_FNFK01000111.1 GCF_900101165.1 Alkalibacterium thalassium
CACTTGACTTTTTTGGAAATTTTAACGAAAACTACTTGTGATGAAAGTAACAATGTATGAAAATCATTTATTCTAAGTTTTATGCAACACTAGTGAAAAAATATAAAAAAACCTCAATAAAATTGATTTTGATGATATGATAATTTCCTGTCACCGCCTTTTAATAAATGACCCAGATAAACGAAACCAATTAATGAATCGTTATGACTATTATCTTATAGATGAATTTCAAGATACGAATATAATTCAAGCAGAAATATTTTATATGCTATCAAGTAGAACTAATAATATCTGTGTAGTTGGGGACGATGATCAAAGTATATATGGTTTTAGGGGAGCAGATAATCTAATATTTCAAAATTTTCAAACTACTTATACTTCTTCACAAGTTATTTACTTAAACAAGAATTATCGAAGCTTACCGTTTGTTATTAAAGGCGCTTCACAATTGATCAGTAAAAATGAAAATAGAATTCAAAAAGAATTTTTAACACATCGATTTGGAAAAGGGAAAATATTGATAAGTGAAGAGGCGAGTTTATTTAACGAGACAAATAACGTTATAAAATCAATTAAAGAATTGAGAGATAACGGAGTTCCTCTTAACAACATTGGAGTTCTATATCGCGTAAATAGATTAGCTTCTGGATTAATTACTTTGCTTGAGAAAGAAGGCATTCCTTATTATACTGCAAAACTACCAAAGGATATTCATAGTGGTTTGGTATTTGGTGACATAGAGTCCTATTATAGGTTATCATCTGGTCACGGAACAAAGAATGATTTACTAAGAATTATAAATAGACCATCTCGTTACTTAAAGAAAGACAAATTATACAATTCTGGGTTAGGTAAAAAGGAAATTTTAAATGCTCTTATAAAGGGGGAAAAGGAACAATACAGGATAAAAGGTATTATAGATAAGATTGACCAATTATTTAAGGATTTGAGCAAGCTTAAACAATTAAAACCCGCGGATTTTCTGGACTATTTGAATTTCCAAATGTACTATTTGGAGGCCCTAGATGAGACTAGTTACTTTTTAAATAAAGAAGAAAATACATGGAGAAATGAATTTTTTATTCTTAGGGAAGAAGCTGAAATGTATGAATCTTTTGAAGAGTGGTTTGTAGCAATAATAAGAGATAAAGAAAAAAGAAAGATTGAAATAGCTGATAATAAAGAAAAGGGCGTTTATTTAAGTACCTTTCATGGTGCGAAAGGACTCCAATGGGAGAAAGTTTTCATTATTGCAGCGAATGAGAGAATTACTCAAGTTTCGCACCCTAATCAGACCTTGGAAAGCCTATCGGCTTAAGGTTAATCAACGAGATCAAACAGTGCTGTATGCCTGATTGGGCTGGTTTCCAGATAAAATTTCTTTAAATGAAGTCGGTAATGTCTCAATTAATTGATCCAGCACCTTCGTCACCTGTTGTTCAGATAGTACAAATTCACCTTCTAACAGCTCCTTTAACGCATGCAATAAAAGAGAGAGGGATTTTGTGAAGCGAATATTTTCGAGTTCATCGCATTCCATATAAAACAGATCTCCGATCGTTCGTGGATCCTGTTCATTTCGTGAAGCAAGGGCGAAGAATATATAGCGCATAAAGACAATAGTAGTGTGAGCGATCATGATATCATACTTTCG
>NZ_FNFK01000028.1 GCF_900101165.1 Alkalibacterium thalassium
TAATTGATTCATACTTTTTCCACCATGAAAGGCAACAGTAAATAAGAAGGTAACGATAGCGGTCACACTTACTCCTTCTTCTTTTTTGATATTGGACCGATTTAACAGGGTTCCGACTGTAAATTGTTTGATAAAGTGATCAATACTCGAATAAAACTCGTTTTTTTCTGAATTATTTGGTAAAATGTTAGCCATAAGACATCTCTCCTTGGAATGTTGGTGGTGGCACTCACATTTTACCAAAGAGAGCTGTCTTTTTCTTTACTTTTAAGCTGATTAATCTAAATAATCCTTATGATGTAAAGGATAGAACGGAGTTCTTAGGGGTGCGAAACTTGAGATATTAATAATATTGCTATTGGAACTAAGTTAGCTGTAACTCGTAAGGGTGTAGAGTCAATGTTGCCCTCTGCTCAGAAGTCGAATCTAATTAAAACTGATAACAAATCTCAGTTTAATAATGTACAAGATTTTATTCAATGGATTTCACCATTAGCCATCAAAGTATCAACTGAGGCTAAACAAGAAGCTCTTTACCCTTCATTAATGATTGCTCAAGCTATTCATGAAAGTGGTGTTGCTCGTGCCATTGGAGAAAGTCAACTTGCTAGACCGCCTTATCATAACCTCTTTGGAATAAAAGCTAGAGGGGATCAAGCGTATGTTTTAACTTGGACATGGGAACATATGAATAATGAGAATATTTCCGTTTTAGCTGGTTTTAGACGCTTTCCTTCATACGAGCAGTCCTTACAGGCTTATGCTCAGTTATTAAGATTTGGTCGAGGAACAGGAGAAGATTTTTATTATAGAGGAACTTGGCAGAGTAATACAAAGGATG
The DNA here is from genome assembly GCF_900101165.1 of Alkalibacterium thalassium. Classification (GTDB taxonomy): domain Bacteria; phylum Bacillota; class Bacilli; order Lactobacillales; family Carnobacteriaceae_A; genus Alkalibacterium; species Alkalibacterium indicireducens. The sequence goes on from NZ_FNFK01000028.1 coordinate 842, forward strand.
TGTGGGAAGTATTAGATAAAGGTGGACTGAGAGGTTACGCTACTGATCCAGCTTACTTTACAGCAATTAGACGAATAATCAATGAGCATAATCTCACTCAATTTGATAAATAAATTATGACAGTAAAACAAGTCCCATATTAATATGAACTAATTCAAACAAAAACAGATGTGGAAATTATGACAAAAAATAATTACTTAGAAAGGAACATTTTTTAAATGCAATGTATTAATAAGCGACTTAAAAAGTTGCTTCTAGCAGTATCTGCCACTATTATGTTATCTGGGAATTTTGGATCGTTCATATCCATTATTGTTTCCGCCTCAGAAAACAATGAAACTGAAGATGTTGTAACTGAAGCCGTTGTTCAGGATGGACTTAATAGTAAAGATGAATCAATTAATGAGGTCACCAGAGAAGAAGTGAGCCGAGAAGGAAGTAACGAAGAGGACATTCAAGATGAAGCACCTACTGATAGAGTAGATGGTGAAACAAAAGAGGTATTCCTAGACGGAGCAAAAGATTCTTATTCAGATATGGAAAAATCATACATGGATTTTTTGAACTCATATGATGAACTGACTGAAGAAGAAATAATAGAAAACCTTGATGCGTTTCAATTATTTATAGATGATGAAGATACCATCCATTCCATGATAGAGGTACTAGAACCAAAAGGATTTGGAGCTAGTCAAAATAAAGATTTAGTTGAAAGATTACAGTTCATTAGAGAAGAAAATAAGCAGAAATCAGTTGTTAACTCCCTGATGACTACTCCACTAGAGGAAGTTTCCAACATGAATATGATGTCTCTCAGTTCAACTGCTAACAATACCACTGTGGAACGAATTGCAGGTCAGAACCGCATGAGAGTGGCTGAAAACATTAGCAGAAGAGGATGGAACAGTAGTGATACCGTTATCATTGCCAATGGATATAAGTTCACAGATGCACTCTCTGGCACTCCGTTGGCTGCTCATCATAATGCACCAATGTTACTGGTGAGTGATAAGGGAATAGATAGTGAAACATTAACAGAAATCGCCCGTCTGAAAGCTCGAAATGTTATAATTTTAGGCGGTCCTCGTTCAGTACCAGAACACATCAGTAATACTTTAAAAAACAGAGGATTGAATGTCAGACGGATAGCTGGACAAAACCGCTATGATACATCTAGAATGATAGCTGAAGAAGTGATTTCATTACGCGGACCTTCAACAGCACATTTAGTTAACGGCGACGCATATGCTGATGCTGTGAGTATTTCTACAGTAGCAGGAAGATACAAACAACCAATCTTGTTAACGAGAGCTAATGAGCTTCATCCAGAAGTCAGAAAACTGACAAACACAATTAAAGACTGGCGAATTATTGGTGGAACAACTTCAATAAGTAATACTGCTGAAAATCAGCTTAAAAGTAGAGTCAGCAACGCTACACGGTTGGCTGGAAAAGATAGATATGAAGTCAATAAAAGAGTGTTAAATCACTGGGGAATCTCAGGCGGAAGAGTTTATATTGGTTCTGGAACAGCTTTCGCAGACATACTTACCGGATCAATTATTGCTTCGAGGGAAAATAGTGGAGTGTTACTATTGGATGAGTCAGAGAGTAATATTCAAACAGCTGAAAATTACTCGAGAAACAGAGGGTTAAATCATTTTATAATTTTAGGTGGCACAAACACCCTTTCTAATAGAATCAATGAAAGATTTAGAGATTTATATAAATCATCGAAAAAAATTATCTATCTAGATCCTGGCCATGGTGGAATAGATCCTGGTGCAGTTTATGGTGGTATATCAGAAAAAACTTTGAATCTATCTCTTGCACGTATTTTAAGAGATTATCTAGTATCTTCAGGTAAATATGAAGTGGTTATGTCTAGAAACAGTGATACATTTTTAACTCTAGAACAAAGAGCAAATGATGCGAATGCTAGAAATGCCGATATATTTGTAAGTATTCATTATAATGCGATGGGGGGAGTTAATGCTGGGAGAGCACGTGGAATAGAAACATTTATCCATCATCGTGTATCCTCCGGGTTTGGTCAGGAAACAAACAGGAATGCGTTCCTTACAAGAGATCCTAGAATTAGAGACAGCCTAAGACTTGCTGATCAGATACATCCTCGATTAATATCAGCAACTAAACTTAATGATCGTGGAATAAAAGGAAACAATTTTGGAGTACTAAGAATGACTAAAATGCCTGCAGTCCTTGTAGAATACGGCTTTATGGATAATGCAACTGAATTATCTATTATTAGAACTACTCAACATCAAAGAATAGCTGCAATGGCAACTAAAAATGGTATAGATTCATACTTTGGATTTTAATATATTGAACATTAAGACTTGGAAGGGAATCAGTTAATGATAACCCTTCTAAGTCTTTTAATGAATAAATATAATGTATTCATTAAAGTTGAGTTTTTTCCTTAGTTAAAAGTAATCTTATTGGTATTACGTCAATATCTTGGACACGATTTAAGAGAATTTATTAATGAAACATGGATCGTTTTGAGCCTCAAGGTTTCGGTAAACGTTCTAACCGCTGACGCTTTTTAGAACATTTACCGAAACCATGAGGAAAGCTAAAGTTTTTTTATTTAACCGTCCTATGATTCCTTATAACTTAAATGACTGCTTGATCTAAGTATCCTTGCTCAATGGCCAGGGGCGTTCGGTTCCCAAGTGCCGTGTGGATTCTCTTCCGATTGTAGAAGGCTTCAATGTATTGAAATAATTCTCTATAAGCCGTATCGAAAACAGGATAATTATTTTGATAAACTTCTTCCTTTTTTCCGATAGAATGAAAGGATTCGATTACGGCATTATCGTAAGGACTTCCTTTCCGACTGAAACTATGACGAATCCCTTGTTTTTCTAGCGCAGATTCATACGCTTCGCTTGTGTAGTGTGAACCAAGGTCAGAATGGAGAATGAGTCCTTCGGCCGCACCGTATCGTTGGGTTGCCTTGGTTAAAGTATCAAAGACCAGACCCACAGTCATCTGTCGGCTAGATGGAAAAAATAACTAGCGCAATATCTGTAGCAAGCTAAATTGTTGTGATTTATTCACATTTTTTAGTAAATAAAGACAGATAGACTGGTAAACTTATAGATAGATATTTTGAAGAGAGAAGGAAGTCTATGACTAAACAATTAAGATCCAGAAAACATCACAAAAGAAATAATAAACGAACAGCTGGAAAAATCATCTTTTCTATATTTATGCTAATGTTTACTCTTATAGGAGCAATAGCTGCTTATATTGGGTGGCAAGTATACTCAGACCTGAGATCTACAACAGACGAAATGTATAAACCAGTGGAAGCACAGGAGCAGCATACAAGTCGTCAGGAAAGACCTCTTGATGTTGATAAAGGTGAAGACCCATTTTCTGTTCTTATAATGGGTGTCGATACAGATGGTCCGGATAACATGTCAGGGCGCTCAGATACACTCATGCTATTAACTATAAACCCCAATACTGAAAAAACGAGCATAGTCAGTATTCCTAGAGATACCTATACGGAAATCGTCGGACGTGGGACTATGGATAAAATAAATCACGCTTATGCCTTTGGTGGTACAAGCATGACTGTAAATACAGTTCAAAATCTGTTTGATATTCCAGTGGATTATTATGTATCAGTTAATATGGAGGGCATGCAACAAATCGTGGATGCTGTAGGTGGTATAGACGTTGTTCCTTCACTTACATTTTCTCAAGGGGAGTACACATTTGTAGAGGGGCAGACCACTCACATGGATGGGGCTAAAGCTCTGGCGTACTCTAGAATGAGAAAGAATGATCCCTCAGGAGATTACGGAAGACAGCACCGCCAGAGACAAGTTATTGAAGCCACGATGCAAAGTGTGGCGTCTCTTGACTCTGTAATGAACTATCGATCAATCCTAGGAGCGATGAGTTCGAATATGCGTACAAATATGGCCTTTGAAGATATGATGGACATGTTTAACAACTACCGATCATCTGTATCAGATGTCGAACAGCTTCAGCTTTCAGGTAACGGAACAATGATGAACGGCGTTTATTATGAAATGATTCCAGATGAGGAAATTGCACGTGTGCAGAATCATTTGAAATCTGAACTCGAATTAAATTAATTATTGTATAAAATTTTACTGCCCTGTTGTAGATTCCATCTTAACAGGGTATTATTGTATTGTATGTAAAAATTTCGGAAGGATGAACTAGATGAATATTACTGTAGTAGGCATGGGGTATGTTGGTCTATCCAATGCTATTTTACTGGCGCAAAACAACTCTGTTAAAGCCTTAGAAGTTATTAAAGAAAAAGTTGATATGATCAATGAAAAAAAGTCTCCCATTGTTGATAAGGAAATATCCGATTATCTTGCAAACAAAGATCTGGACTTGGTGGCAACAACTGACAAAGAGGAGGCATACGGTAATAACCCGGAGTATGTAGTCATCGCTGCACCAACTAATTATGACGACAAAACAAATTACTTCGATACATCACTAGTAGAAGAAGTGATTTCAGATGTACTGAAGTATGCTCCTGACTCAACAATGATCATTAAATCCACTATTCCAGTAGGTTATACTTTGGAACTTAGAAGAAAGTTCGGTACGGATAACATCATCTTTTCACCAGAGTTCCTTAGAGAAGGAAACGCCTTATATGATAATCTATATCCTAGTCGTATCATCTTAGGTGAAGAGTCAGAACGTGCCCAGAAATTTGCGGACTTACTTGTAGAAGGTGCACTTAAAAAAGACATTTCTGTTCTTTTAATGAAATCAACAGAAGCCGAAGCAGTTAAGTTGTTTGCCAATACTTATCTTGCATTACGTGTGGCTTATTTTAACGAACTTGATACCTATGCTGAAGTGCATAATCTGGATACTCAGTCAATCATTGATGGTGTTTCTTTAGACCCTCGTATTGGGGATCATTATAATAACCCTTCATTTGGTTACGGCGGTTATTGTCTGCCTAAAGATACGAAGCAGTTATTGGCTAACTACGACAAAGTACCAAATAATTTAATCGCAGCTATCGTTGACGCAAATAGAACACGTAAAGATTTCATTGCAGAACAAATCATAGCAAGAAACCCGAAAAAAGTAGGAATTTACCGTCTTGTCATGAAATCTGGTTCAGACAATTTCCGTCAGAGCGCTATTCAAGGAATTATGAAACGTATCAAGGCTAAAGGAATTGAAGTCGTAGTCTATGAGCCGGTACTGACGGAAGATACATTCTTCAGATCTAAAGTTAATAACGACCTTGAATCATTTAAGAATGAAGTTGATGTTATTGTAGCAAATAGAATTACTAAAGATATAGAAGATGTTAAAGAGAAAGTATACACTAGAGATTTGTACAATAATAATTAATTGGACGTGCACTGGTTGGATAGGACTGAATCCTTTCGGTCAATCCCATCAGTGCTTTTTCTTTAAAATTACAAAATGAATCCTACAGATAAAGGAGAAGATAAGTAAAATGAAATTACTAATCACTGGAGCAGCTGGTTTCGTAGGCTTCCATCTATCCAAAGCCCTGCTGGAAAAGGATATTGAAATCGTTGGCCTGGATAATCTCAATGATTATTATGATCCACAGCTGAAAGAAGACCGGTTGTCAATTTTAAATGACTACAAAGGGTTTACCTTCTACAAAATCGATTTAAAGGATAAACAGCCGGTCGATGAACTATTTGAATTTGAACGTCCGACTCACGTCATTCATTTAGCAGCTCAAGCTGGGGTCCGGTATTCGATCGAGAATCCATACGCCTATGTTGATTCTAATCTGACCGGATTTATGAATATATTAGAAGCTTGTCGTCATTTCCCTGTCGAACACTTGATGTATGCTTCGTCCAGTTCAGTCTATGGAGGAAATAAGATCGCCCCTTTTTCTACTAATCATAATGTCGACCACCCTTTATCGCTGTATGCAGCGACTAAGAAGTCAAATGAACTGATGGCACACACATACAGTCATCTATATGGTATACCGACGACAGGTCTAAGGTTCTTCACTGTTTATGGACCTTACGGAAGACCAGACATGGCTTACTTTTCATTCACTAAGGATATTCTCAGCGGGAAGTCTATTAAAGTATTTAACCATGGAGAAATGGAAAGAGACTTTACCTACATTGATGATATAGTAAGTGGAATCGAAAAACTAATAGAAAAAGCACCTTTAGCCAATCCAGATTGGGATGAAAGCCTTGGAGATATCAGTGAGAGTTTTGCTCCCTATAAAATCTATAACATAGGAAACAACAGCCCTGTGAAACTGATGCGATTCATAAAAGCACTTGAATCAGCTATCGGCATGGAGGCGAAGAAGGAATATTTGGAGATGCAGCCTGGGGATGTTAAACAGACATATGCAGATATGACTGATTTGGAAGAAGACATTAAGTTTAAACCGGACACAAGTATTGAAGAGGGGCTAGAAAAGTTTGTATCCTGGTACAAGCAGTACTATAATGTTGGATAAATTATTTAGTTAGTATAGCAAATAGTTAACCTGTTATGAAAAAAGGCAGGTTAACTATCTGTTATAAATATATAGAATGATATCTTTAGTTAATTAGCACTTAAAATGTGTCAATTTTATGAAATAATTAATTTAATAAATTGTAATATATCGCTCACCCGTACAAAGATGTTATTTTATGTGCTATTCTAAAAACTATGATTATTTGTTAATAGATAATAGTGTTTATATTCGGTGTGACAACAGGAGGATAAGATGGAAGAGGAAATCAGTTTAAAAGAACTATTTGAAGTTTTGAAAAAAAGAATAGGGTTAATTGTAAGTATGACACTACTAGCTCTACTTATAGTTTCAGCTTACACGTTTTTCATTGCAACACCTGAATACAGCTCTACGACGCAGTTGCTTGTTAACCGTACTCAGCAGACAGACGCCATCCAGCGTTCAGATATTGATACGAATGTTCAGTTGATTAATACATATAAAGATATAATTAAAGGTCCAGTTATACTAGATGAAGTCAGAGATGAACTGAATCTTGAACTGTCTCATTCTGAACTATCAAACAAACTCACGATATCTAATGAAGAAAACTCACAAGTCTTTTCGATTCGTGTGGTCGATACGAATCCTTACGATGCAGCAACCATTGCTAATACGACTGCATCGGTTTTTCAAGAGAATCTAGATGAGATTATGAACGTGGATAATGTGACTGTTATTTCTCAAGCTGAACCTAACATTAACCCTATATCTCCCAACCATATGCTGAATTTGGCGATCGGCGTCGTCTTAGGCGGAATGATCGGAGTAGGTCTGGCCTTTCTGTTTGAATTTCTTGACAACACAGTCAAAGATGAAAAATTCATCGTTGAAGAACTGGGCTGGACAAGCCTTGGACGTATTGCAGAAATGTCAGCCGATGAATTAAAGTCAGACGGCCGACAAGCTCTGCCTCAACGTACAAATGAGACAAGCCATGTCAGGTCTAGGAGGAATCATGATGATATTTAACAAGAAGAAAAAAGTAGAGACAGCTGACCGACCAGGCTTAGTAGTAGTTAATAAACCGTCTTCGGCCGTTTCAGAACAGTTTAGAACAATACGTACGAATGTTCAATTCTCTATGGTGGACGAAACGCTACGTACCATCGTTGTGACTTCAGCCGGACCAGCATCCGGTAAGTCTACAGTATCGGCAAATTTGGCAGCGACTTTTGCTTCAAAAGAAAAGAAAGTTCTACTGGTAGATGCGGATTTACGCAAACCGACTGTGCATAAAATTTTTAAAGTTAGAAATAATGATGGACTGACAACATTACTTACTGATCGTAAAGCAAATTTAGAGGAAATGATTTACCGTACGCATTCAGAGGGATTATATATTTTGACTAGTGGAGCAATTCCACCCAACCCAGCAGAATTACTGTCTTCCAAACGTATGGAAGAAATCAAACAAGAAATGCTGGATTACTTTGATCTAATTATCTTCGATATGCCTCCACTATTAGCTGTAACTGATGCTCAAGTAATGGCATCCAAAACGGATGGTGTGTTATTCGTTATACCGAAGGGTCAGGCTAATAAAGATGAGGTATTTAAAGCAAAGGACTTACTGGAAAAAGTACAGGCTAATGTGCTTGGAGCAGTATTAAATCGCGTAGATAAATCAGATGACAGCTATTATTACTATTATGGGGAATAAGTAAAGGATGTGCTATCAATGATAGATGTACATTGTCATATACTTCCGGGAGTCGATGATGGAGCTCAAACGCTTGAAGACTCTATTAAGATGGCAGAACTTGCTGTGGAAGAAGGAATCACACATATTCTAGCTACGCCTCACCATCAGAAGCGAAGTTGGATCAATCATAAAGCTGATGTGATAAGGAAAGTCAACGAGCTTCAGTCAGAGCTGGATGCCAGAAATATCGACTTAACTATTTTTCCGGGTCAAGAAGTCAGCCTTTATGGAGAATTAATCAATGGGATCGATTCGGATGAGATTCTCTTCACAGATGAAAGTCAAACATATATCTTGATTGAATTTCCGACATCTAATATCCCTTCTTACGCAGAAAGATTGTTTTACGAGCTGCAGTTAAAGGGAAAGACACCGGTCATTGTGCACCCTGAAAGAAATCATCAGATTCTAGAACATCCTAATCGGTTAAAAGACTTTGTCGATAAAGGGGCCTTGGCACAATTAACTGCTGCTAGCTACACCGGTGGATTCGGTAAAAAAATTAAAAAAGTCAGCAGTCAGTTGATTGAAGCCAATCTGGTTCACTTCATCGCGTCAGATGCTCACAATACAGGGAATCGGGCTTTTCATATGAAAGAAGCGTATGAATTGCTAGCTAAGGAATATGGTCGAAGTATGAGAAATGCGTTTCACCAGACGACAAAAGATCTGATTAACGGAAATCCTGTTATTACTCCTGAAACGCACCAAATAAAAAAAACGTTTTTAACCAAATGGTTTAAATAAAGAAAGGAGTAATCCATGTGAATCGGAGAAAGAAACGGTTGACATTAGGTTGTGTCGATATAACAGTGATAACACTAGCCGGGCTATTTTCTTATTTGTTTCTGGCCCCTTTCGTATCACTTCCACTTAGACCAATGGTTATGTCTTATTTGATATTTATGGTTGTATACATAAGTCTGTCTTTGTTTTTCAGAATATTTGACAAGATCAATCGATACACCAGTATAAGGGAAACAATTATTCATGGAATTATAGTGACATCAGCCTTCTTTGTAAGTGATATGTACAATCTAATATTTACTCCACTGAGCCAACGTTTCCTTTTTTTGTGGTATTTATTAGCGGTGTTAATTATTCCTGGAAGCCGGGTGGCATGGCGGATTATCATAGAGCATAAACTCAAAAAGGAAAAAATAAATAGTGGGAAAAATAATCCCATTATGCGCACGTTAATTGTTGGGGCAGGTGCCGGAGGGAGTCTGTTCATTCGTAGCCTTCAGCACAATCCAGAAATTGAGTTTGTAGGCATCGTGGATGATGACAAGAACAAGCAGAAAACGACGTTGTATGGTGTGCCGGTGTTAGGGACTACTCATGATATAGAGAAGTTGATTAAGTCATTCGAAGTAGATCAGATCACGATTGCCATTCCTTCACTATCCTCTAAAGAATTGAACAGAATCGTAGACTACTGTTCCGAGACACATGTAAAAGTAAATCAGATGCCTTCTGTAGAAGACATTGTTCAAGGCACATTTGAAGTCAATGAGTTTAAAGAGATCGATGTCACAGATTTGCTTGGACGCGAAGAAGTGAAACTGGATATGGAGCAGATCGCATCTCAGTTATCCGGCCAGACTGTCCTTGTGTCAGGAGCAGGCGGATCGATTGGGTCTGAGATATGCCGTCAGATCATTCGATTTTCTCCTAAACGGATACTACTTTTAGGTCATGGGGAGAACTCGATCTACCTAGTACATAGAGAGTTGAAGCCGATGGCGGATACAAATCAAATTGATCTGGTGCCAGTGATTGCAGACATTCAGGACCGAGAACGCATATTTGAAGTTATGAAGACCTATAAGCCAGACCGGGTCTATCATGCGGCAGCACACAAGCATGTCCCATTAATGGAGTACAATCCGACAGAAGCTGTTAAAAATAATATCTATGGAACAAAAAATATGGCTGAAGCATCTAAAGCAGCTGGAGTGGGCAGTTTTGTCATGATATCTACTGACAAAGCCGTTAACCCTCCAAACGTAATGGGAGCAACTAAACGTATAGCAGAAATGATTGTTACCGGATTGAATGAAAAAGGAAAAACCAATTTCGTCGCTGTAAGATTTGGGAATGTTCTCGGTAGTCGAGGCAGTGTTATTCCAGTATTCAAGGAACAAATTAAAAACGGCGGACCGATTACAGTAACCGACTTCCGAATGACCCGGTACTTCATGACGATACCAGAAGCCAGCCGTTTAGTCCTTCAGGCAGGCTCACTTGCAAAAGGCGGCGAGATTTTTGTACTAGACATGGGTGAACCGGTTAAAATCGTGGACTTGGCTAAGAAGATGATTAAGTTAAGTGGTGCAGATAGAGAAGCTATTAAGATTACTGAAGCGGGTATAAGGCCTGGGGAAAAACTCTATGAAGAACTACTGAGCACTAGTGAAAATACCAAAGAACAAGTTTACGAAAAAATCTTCGTTGGTAAAGTCACAAACGAACCCATTAACCTAGTTCTCGACTTTGTTAAAGACACAGAACAGCTAAATGAGGATCAACTCAAAAAACAACTCGTTGACTTCGCAAATGGGAAAATTGTACTTGAACAAATACAAACAAATGAAGAATCACCTCTAGTCTATACTTAACAGTAAAGGCTTTGGCTGCTTCTGTAGCAGTTAAGGCCTTTCATAATAGAGGTAGAGGTAAATATGATGTTGAAGTTAAATATGATTAGAGAAAAAGGTTTCACTGTAGTCGAATTATTAGCAGTCCTAGCCATATTAAGTATTATTCTTTCAATTAGTATCCCTTCATTAAGGTCAGTTATAGCTAAATCAGAAGAAAAAGCGTGTCATGCTAATCAGCAATTAATAGAAGAAGTATACCAAAGAGAACTTCTCTTTGTAAAATTTGATTTAACTTTCATCACGTATATGATAGAACATGACCTTAATCAGTGCCCCTCTAAAGGACTGTATACCCTCAAGGAAGAAAAAGTAATATGCTCTAAGCACCCTAGAGAGTTTAAAATCGAAAAACCCCCTAGCGAAGTTCCATGGCTATGATTGGACGAATAGAACGAGGTGAGTATCATATTAGGATTAATAGGCTATACGTCAGTTATAGCAATGGTTTTAGAGGTTGGTGTATAAGTTGAATGTTACAGTAGCATTACAGGTAGTCTCATCCAATCATAATGATGAAATTAGGGAATATTTACACATTTATTTGGAAAGCAAGATGTATTAAAGCATTATATACATAAACAGCTCAATACTAGAGCACCACATACATATTTAAAGCAGGAGGATCAATTACTATGGTTTACTTAAAAATCAAAAGGTTAATAGATATCATACTTTCAACATTAGGACTTATCATATTATCTCCTGTTTTTTTAGTACTTATTATAGCAATCAAGGTTGACTCCCCTGGACCTGTTCTCTTTAAACAGAAGAGAGTTGGGATCCATAAGAATCATTTTCATATATTGAAGTTTAGAACCATGAGAATAGATACTCCATCTGATATGCCTACTCATCTATTGGAGAACCCGGATCAGTGGATTACTAAGGTTGGTAAATTCCTACGTAAAACTTCACTTGATGAGCTTCCGCAGATCATCAATATCTTTAAGGGTGAAATGAGTATCATCGGCCCAAGACCTGCGCTTTGGAATCAGTGTGATCTGATTGACGAGAGAGACAAGTACGGTGCAAATGACGTGCCTGTTGGACTTACAGGCTGGGCGCAGATTAATGGTAGGGATGAGCTTGAGATTGATGTTAAGGCGAAACTTGATGGAGAGTACGCCGAGAAGATAGGACTTCTGATGGATGTCAGATGCTTCTTTGGAACGATATTCAGTGTTCTTAGAAGTGATGGTGTTGTTGAAGGTGGGACTGGCTCCAAAGTCGAGACAAATAACAAGACTGAGAAATCAAAAATCTAAAGTGTGTAGTACAGCCTACATGATTGAGGTGACGAAATGAAAAACATATTAATCACTGGTAAGAACAGTTACATAGGTGCATCTCTTGAGAATTGGCTCATGAGAGAACCAGATAAATATAAAGTAGATACGGTTGATATGAAAGATGGATCATGGAAAGAGAAGGACTTCTCTGAGTATGATGTTGTGTTTCATGTGGCTGGAATTGCTCATGTGTCATCTGACCCAAAGATGGAAGACCTCTACTATATAGTAAATAGAGATTTAACGATTGAAACTGCTGAGAAGGCCAAGGCAGAAGGAGTAAAGCAGTTCATTTTTATGAGCAGCATTATTGTCTATGGAGACAGCAGCAGTAGCAAGAGAGTCATTGATAGAAATACAGTTCCAACGCCAAGCAACTTCTATGGAAACAGTAAATTGCAGGCAGAGGAAGGTATCAAGAGTTTAGATTCAAATGACTTCAAAATAGTTGTGGTAAGACCACCTATGATTTATGGGAAAGGGTCCAAAGGGAACTATCCTAGACTTGCTAATATGGCCAAGAAGATACCGGTGTTTCCGGACATCAATAATGAGCGCAGTATGCTTCATATAGATAACCTTTGTGAGTTTATTAAAGTCATGATTGATCATGAAGAAACAGGACTTTACTTCCCACAGAACAAGGAGTATGTGAAGACTAGTGAGTTAGTTAGATTGATTGGTGAAGTTCATGGAAAGAATATCATGATGATCAGTTGGATGAATTGGCTTATTAGATTGATGTTTGGAATCGGCATAGTGAATAAAGTATTCGGCAATTTGGTTTATGAGAAGTCCATGAGTGACTACGATAAGGCCAATTACCGAATTAGAACATTTAAAGAATCTATTGAGTTGACTGAATTGGAGAGTGGGCGACGATGAAAGCAGTTATTGTTAATTGCTTTGATACTTATGAGGATAGAGTAGATTTAGTTCATGAGTTTTTCAAAGAACAAGGGTACGATGTAACCGTAATTCAATCTGATTTTAGGCATTTCAAAAAAGTACATAGAAAAGAACCTAAAGAAGACTTCATTTTTGTTAAGTCAAAGCCTTATCATAAGAATCTATCGGTATCAAGACTATCTTCACATTATAAATATGCGGGTGATGCTTTTAAGATTGTCGAAGAATTAAAGCCAGACCTATTATATACATTTGTACCACCGAATTGTTTAGCAAAGTTTGCTGCCAGCTATAAGAAAAAGCACAAAGAAGTAAAACTCATATTAGACTTAATAGATTTATGGCCAGAAACTATGCCTATAGGTAAAGCAAAGAAGTTTCCTCCATTTTCATTTTGGGGTGCAATGAGAGATAAGAGCTTAAAGTATGCTGATCTTGTAATTACTGAATGTGATTTATATCGATCTGTTCTAGGTGATACATTGAAAGGTGTTAAGACTGAAACGGTATACCTTGCTAAAAGAGAGATAGATGTAGTTAGCAACCCTCAGCTAAGTGAAGAAGAAATACATTTGGCTTATTTAGGATCAATCAACAATATCATTGATATTCTTAAGATCAAAGAAATCATAGAAACCATCAAGAGTGTAAAGCCTGTAACACTTCATATTATAGGAGACGGTGAAAGTAAACAAGAGCTTATTGATGCTGCAAGAGTGGGTGGTGCTACTGTTGAATACCATGGCAAAATATATGATCCACAAGAGAAGCAAGATGTTTTTGATAAGTGTCATTTTGGATTGAATATTATGAAAGAGAGTGTTTGTGTTGGATTGACGATGAAATCTATTGATTATTTTCAACATGGACTTCCTATCATAAACAACATTCCGGCGGATACTGCGGTGATTGTTGAGAAATATGGTGTCGGGGTTAATATTGGAGGTGGATTAACCAATTTGTCATTTCAAATAATTGAAGCGAGTAATAATGCAATCATTAACATGAGGACTAAATCTTTAGAAGCATTTAGAGAAAATTTTTCTGTTAGTTCATTTAACAATGATATGAACAGTTATATGAGGAGCTAATAAATATATGAAAAATGGTTACGGATTAGGAGAAATAATCAAGAATTCAATATCGTTAGTATACACCAAAATATTTTTTGAAGGTGCGAGATTAATCAGAAGGCCGATTTATATAAGAGGCAAGAAGTTCTTACGTTATGGAAAGGGATTTACAACTGGATATGGATGTAGACTAGAGATGTTTAATATCCATGATAATAACAACTATAAATTAGTAATTGGAACTAATTGCAAGATTGGTGATTATGTTCATTTTGCAGCTGGGGAAAGTGTAACAATTGGAGATAACTGTTTGTTCGCTTCGAAAATTTACATTAGTGATATCAGTCATGGAGACTACTCGAATAATGATAATGCATCTAATCCTGATACTCCTCCTGATGAAAGACCACTATCTACTAACCCTGTTACAATCGGAGATAATGTGTGGCTTGGTGATAATGTCTGTATTTTACCGGGCGTAAAGATAGGAAATGGAGTGGTCGTAGGTGCAAATGCGGTTGTTAATAAAGATATTCCTGATGATTGTATTGCTGTTGGTATACCTGCCAAAGTAATAAAAAAATTCAACAACAGATTGAAAATATGGGAAAAATCAAATGATGAAATATAAATTGAAAATTTGAACATAAGGTTGGAGATATTATGATAGGATTATTTAGCTTTGATGGACCAATGTATAAAGATAAGAATGGAGTTTACTGTAATACTACAATTACATCTGAAATGTTTACTAGGTACTTTAAAGTAGTTGATAAATTAATCGTTGTAATCAGAACTTATCATTTAGATAAAACATTCAAAGAAGCATCTTTAAAAAAGGTAGAACTAGATGGTTTAGAGTTTATAGAAATCCCAAATTTAAACTCAATAAATGGATTCTTGATTGATAGAACCAAATATAAAAAAGTTATATATGACCAAGTTAAAAAGTCTGATTTAATCTTTGCAAGAATGCCAAGCTCTATAAGTGATATAACAATCCAAATAGCAAGAAGGCTAGGTAAACCTTACATGGTTGAAGTTGGAGGATGTGCATGGGATTCGTTTTGGAACCATGGATTACTAGGGAAAATTATCGCACCATATATGTATTTTAATGAGGTAAAAGGAGTAAGGAATGCTAGTTTTGCTTCATATGTTACAGAAAAATGGTTACAAAGTCGCTATCCTTGCAATTGTTCCTCAATTTCAGCATCTAATGTATATTTGATGCCATTGAAACTGAGTGTTTTGGAAAAAAGGATAAGTAAAATTATATCAAAGGATCGAAAAAATCCTTTTATTATCGGGACAACTGCTGCTGTTAATGTACAGTATAAAGGGCAAGAATATATTATACGTGCGATATCAGAGCTTAATAAAAGAGGTTATAACTTTGAATATGAATTGGTTGGTGGGGGCGACAACTCGTACTTAAAGGGATTAGTAAAAAAATATGGAGTTGAGGATAAAGTTAGATTTAAAGGATTATTATTACATGATAATGTGTTTCCCTGGCTTGACTCAATTGATATTTATGCACAGCCAAGTAAACAAGAGGGGTTGCCACGTGCTCTGATAGAAGCAATGAGTAGAGGCTGTCCTGCTGTAGGCTCAACAACGGCAGGAATACCTGAGCTACTTGATAAAGATGTTATTTTCCAAAATGGTGATATGGTGGGCATTTGCAACATATTAATGAAATTGGTTTCAAATGATTTATCTGCATATGCAACAAGAAATTTTAATAAAGCTAAAGAATTTGAAATAGAAAACTTAGAGGAGAAGAGAAACAAATTATTTAGTGAATATAAAGATTATGTAAAAAACAACTCAATTAAAATATGAGTATTGTATAAGGAAGATTATATGAATAATAGACATATGTTAATTAAAATCAAACGTAAGCTCATGCAAAGTGTAGCAGGACGATCAATTATAAGAATTTACCATTATGTAATTGCTGTTCCACTAGCGAAGATGTATGAACTTAAGTACCACATATTAAAAAATAAATTTAAGGATATTAATTTTTACTCTATTGAAGAAACATTTGGGATTTTAGAAAATGAGAGAAAATCTTTATGTAGATATGGCGACGGTGAGATCTCATGGATATACAAGGATTCAAAGGGCTATTTTGGTCAAGAAAACTCGGAAGAATTAAGCAATCGATTGAGAGAAATTTTAAATGTAGAAGATCAAAGAGTTTTGATTGGCATACCAGATTTTTTTGGACCAATGCTGCAATATAGCAGAAAAAGAGTTTCATCTCGAAATGTTCATTTATCAAAGTATTACAAAAGATGGATGGAGTTAATCGAAGAGAATAGGATTTATGCTGATGCTCTTATTACTAGAGTTCATCATGGTAGAATAGACGGGAAGAGTGAATATATTTTCAATCTATGGAAAAAGGTCTGGGATAACAAAAAAGTGATTATCATAGAAGGTGAAAAAACTAGATTTGGTGTTGGTAACAATTTATTGGACAATTCATTTGAAGTAATAAGAATCATTGCACCAGCAGAAAATGCGTTTTCCAAATATGAAGACATTTGGAACATTTCAAAAAAATATATTAATCCAAATGTTTTATTCTTAATTGCTTTAGGGCCAACTGCTACAGTGTTATCGTATGATATTGGGGTAAATGGTGGACAAGCTATTGATATTGGACATCTAGATATAGAGTATGAGTGGTATTTGTCTGGGGCGAGAAAAAAGATGCCGATATATGGCAAATATGTTAATGAGGCAGGTGGTATATTCCAAAGTGAATTACCTCGTGAAGTACTTGAAAAATATGAATCAGAGATAGTTGAGAAGGTAAAATAATATAAGAAGAAAGGAAAGTATGATTTGTATAACTATGTAATATTTAACGACAGTTTTAAAGAATTGGATGAGTTGTTTTATTCAGATATTAAAGATTACAGCAATGTTTATATAATTAATCGGAGTAATATTTTCAGAAGTAAATATATCAACATGATTTTTAGAATTCATTTATCACATAGCTTGAACTCTAAAATAAAGCTTCCTTTTAAATCGATTTGGTACAAATTTCTATTCAATAATAGATTCACTAATGATAATGAATTATGTTTCATTTTTACAGCAGGATGGTATCATCCGGGTTTTTATAAGTACTTGAAGAAAAAATACAAAAAGAGTAAATTCGTGTTCTATTTTAGTGATACAGTTGAATCAAAATTAAGAGCAATTCCTGAATTAAGTGTACAATACTTAAAAAAACAATTTGATCTTGTTTTGTCTTACAATTATGAAGATGTTAAAAAATATGAACTAAAGTATACTTCAATTTACTATTCGAAGATGTCAGATTCTATATTGAAAACAATTCCGAAATTTGAATCTGTAGACGTTCTTTTTATTGGGGCTGCTCGAAATAGATTGGATATAATCAGAAAAGCCTATGCAAAATTAATAAATGCGGGGCTAAGTTGTTATTTTTTCGTTGTATCCGACCAAACACTAGAAGCCTATAACGATGGTATTTATTATAGCTCAAAGGCTATGCCTTTTAAAGAGTATTTAGGTCGAACAATCTCTTCTAAATGTATTCTGGAGATTGTGGACACAAAAACAACTGGTGGAACTTTAAGGTTTTGGGAAGCAATTATGTATGATAAAAAATTAATTACAAATTACAAATATACTAAAGATAGTAAGTTTTACAACCCCAAAAGTATTCATTATTATTCATCTATTGAAGATATTAATCCAACTTTTGCTACAAATGGCCACGATGTTTCTCATAATTATAATAATGAGAATTCTCCTATATATTTCTTAGAGTTAATTGATGAATATCTATCAAAACAAAAAAGGTAGGAGGTTCTATTGATGACATTGTTCATATATGTACTTACAATCATATTGAATTTATTTGTTGGTGTACGATATGGTAAAAATAAGAACAAAAATATAAATAGTTTTATTTTTTTATTGTCATTTATATCAGTTTTTTTATTAATGGCTGGTTATAGAAATACTTCTGGATTATCGAATGATCTTATCAACAGTGAAATAGATTATAACAATGTTATCAATGGTATGGAATCAAGTTATGAAGTTGGATATGTTTTTCTTATGAAACTTGGTGGTCTGGTTACAGATGATTTTTACTTTTTTAGAAGTGGTGCAATTGGTTTGTTTTTATTATTATTTTTTTCTGCGATAAAAAAATGGGCCCCTAGTCCACATTACGTAATTTCATTGTTTTGTACATATCTAATCGTTTTAAGTTCTGAACAATTACGTTACTTTTTAGCTTTTGTTGTATTTAGTATTGGCTTATCAATATTAATATATTCTAAAAGTAAAAGGAAGAAGTTGTATTTTAATGTTTTACTATTAATTGCATCTTCAATTCATTTTTCTTTCATTATTTATGTGATCTTTAACATAAAGAAGATTTCATTAAATAGTAAGAAAGAAAAGGTAATTGCTATCTTAGTAATATTGTTTAGTATGCTAATATTTATGAATGATAATAACATTCCAGGCCTTTCGTTATTGTTGAAATACGTCGATAATTATAAGATTAGAGTTTATATGAGTCAAACTACTAGTCTTGGGTTCCTATATCCGATTTTACTACATCTAACATCAATTTTGTTAACATTATGGGCTTATAAATTATCTCTTAGATCAAATCAAGCGAGCACTTTGGTAACTTCAGAGCATGTCTACAAATTAAATCTACTTGCAGTCGTTTTCTTTCCGTTATTTATGTTGCAATGGACCTTTTATCGATTAGCAAGAAATATATTAATTATAAATTATTATGTTTTTTCTGACATTAGATCTTCAAGGAGTATAAGCTATAAAAAACGCAAACTATTTTCAGTAGCAGTTTTCTTAAGTGTTATTATTTGGTTTGCTGTAGATTTGTTAATAACAACACCTGCAAGCAATTTGCTTATTCCATTTTTCAAAGAGAATATTTTCTTTACATTATAATTTTGGATTTAAACCATTTGCAAAAATGAAGATTTGTAATTTATCGAAAGGAATGTGATATTTATGAAAGGTATTATTTTAGCAGGAGGATCTGGAACTAGACTCTATCCATTAACAATGGTAACAAGTAAGCAATTGCTGCCCGTTTATGACAAACCAATGATATATTACCCTCTTTCTGTACTTATGCTGGCGGCAATCAAAGATATTTTAATAATTTCAACACCACATGATTTACCAAATTTTGAAAAACTTTTAGGTGATGGAAGTGAGTTTGGAATTAATTTATCATATGCTGAACAACCATCACCGGATGGTTTAGCTCAGGCATTTATTATTGGGGAAGATTTTATCGGTGAAGATAATGTGGCTATGATTCTTGGAGATAACATCTATTACGGTAATGGGTTTACTCCGTTTCTAAAAGAGGCTGTAGATAATACACTAAATGGGAATGCCACAATATTTGGGTATTACGTACATGATCCTGAGAGATTTGGCATAGTGGAATTCGATGAAGATGGGAAGGTTATTTCTGTAGAAGAAAAACCTCAGAATCCGAAATCAAATTATTGTATTACAGGACTGTATTTTTATGATAACAGAGTAGTCGAGTTTGCTAAGAAAGTTAAACCTTCTGCAAGAGGAGAACTGGAGATTACCGATTTAAACAGAATGTATCTTGAGGATGGTACCCTAAACGTAAAATTACTTGGGCGAGGTTATGCATGGCTTGACACAGGTACAATGGATAGTCTGGTAGAGGCTGCAGATTTCGTACAAATGATTGAAAAGAGACAGAGTATAAAGATTTCTGCACTTGAGGAAATTGCATATCATAACAATTGGATTGACAAGCAAACACTATTAACATCAGCTGAAAAATACGGGAAATCACCATATGGAGAACATCTCAAGAAGGTAGCAGAATGGAAAATCAGATATTAAGTGAGGTAACTCAATGAAGATTATAAAAACAGAAATCGATGATATTTTGATATTAGAACCCAGAGTTTTTGGAGATCATCGTGGATGGTTCACAGAGACATATTCTAAAACTAAATTTCAAGAATTAGGTATTGACATTGAATTTGTTCAGGACAATCATTCTATGTCAGCGCAGAAAGGGACATTAAGAGGACTACATTTTCAGACAAGTCCTAAAGCTCAAACAAAGCTAGTCAGGTGCACAAAAGGGGAAATTCTAGATGTTGCTGTTGATTTAAGAAAGGGTTCTACGACATATAAACAATGGGTGGGTGTAGAGCTATCTGAGGAAAATAAAAAGCAACTTCTCATCCCAAAAGGGTTTGCTCATGGGTTTATAACATTAACTGATGATGTTGAGGTCCAATACAAAGTTGATGAATATTACGCTCCTGAGTGTGATAGAAGTATTAGATTTGATGACCCAGAAATTGGTGTAGACTGGAAGATTGAAGATCCGATATTATCTGAAAAAGACTTAAAGGCACCATTACTTAAGGATAGCGATGTAGATTTCAGCCTAAAGTTTATGGTTACCGGAGTAAATGGCCAACTTGGTCATGATGTTACGATGCAATTAAAGGAAATGGATTTTGATGTCATTGCTCCAAGAAGAGATGAATTGGATCTTACAAATAAAGATCAAGTTAAAAAATATATCACAAAAGAAAAACCAGATGTGATTATTCACTGTGCTGCCTATACTGCGGTTGATAAAGCAGAAGATGAGAAAGACTTATGCTACCTAGTTAATGTAGAAGGCACTAAAGCTGTAGCAGAAGCAGCTAAAGAGATTAACGGTAAGGTAGTATTTGTAAGTACAGATTATGTCTTTGACGGTTTGGGGCAAGAACCACATCCCGAAGATAAGGAAACAAATCCTATTAATCATTATGGCTCTACAAAAGACCAAGGTGAGAAAATAGTCAGAGGTTTAATAGATAAGCACTTCATCGTTAGAACATCTTGGGTGTATGGTTTAAATGGAAATAATTTCGTGAAGACGATGCTGAAATTAGCAGAATCAAGGAACGAAATCAATGTGGTGAGTGATCAAATAGGAGCACCGACATATACAAAAGATTTAGCTGCATTCATTGTTGATTTAGTTCAATCAAATAAATACGGAACTTACCATGGTGTGAATGAAGGTTTTTGTAGCTGGCATGAATTTGCGATATCAATCTTTGAAAAGACTGGGATTGACATGAAAGTAAATCCAATTTCTAGTGATGGTTATCCAACCAAAGCAAAGAGACCTTTAAATTCACGATTATTGAAAGAGAATACTGATAAGGCTGGAATTGATAGGATGCCAAATTGGTATGATGCTTTAATTAGGTTTCTTAGTAACTTTAAATCATCATAAAAGAGGTAGAAACATTGAATTTAAAATCATTAAGGTTTATCAAAAATATGTCATACACAATATCTTCTAATTTAATATCGTTAATGGTTTCTACCGTAGTAGTCTTAATTATTCCCAGGATTGTAGGTGTGGAAGAGTATGGGTTTTGGCAACTATATATATTCTACTCATCATATGTTGGTTTCCTGCACCTAGGTTGGAATGATGGAATATATCTGCGATATGGCGGAGAAGAATATAAAAAGTTGGATAAAAAGTTGTTCTTCTCCCAATTTATAATGTTGCTTACAAGCCAAGTTTTCTTTGGAATAATCATATGGGGATTTAGTACACTTTTTGTTCCAGATTTAGATCGAAAATTCATAATAAAAATGGTTTCTTTATCAATGATCATTGTTAATACAAGAATCATGCTCATATATATATTACAAGCAACTAATAGAATAAAAGAATATGCTAGAGCAACAATGATTGATAGAGCTGTGTATATTGTGTTAGTTTTAATTTTTATATTGATTGGAATAAAAGATTACAAAATAATGATTCTTGCTGACTTGATTGGCAAATTTGTATCATTGGTGTATTCAGTGTATGCTTGCAAGGATATAGTTTTAAATAAGATTAGCAATTTTTACTTTAGTTTTAGTGAGACATTAACAAATATTAATGTTGGAATAAAATTGATGTTCGCAAATTTAGCAAGTATGCTTATTATTGGTATTGTTAAATTTGGGATTGAACGAACATGGGATGTTGCTACGTTTGGAAAAGTATCTTTGACTTTAAGTATTTCTAATATGATGATGATTTTTATCAATGCTGTTGGAATAATTATGTTTCCAATTCTGCGAAGAACAAGTCGAGATAAACTATCAAGCATTTATTCAACGATGAGAGATTTCTTAATGACATTTTTATTAGGAATCTTACTATTATATTATCCACTAAAAACAGCTATGTCATTATGGCTTCCTCAGTATGCAGATAGCTTACTTTACATGGCCATAGTATTCCCAATGTTCTTATATGAAGGGAAGATGGCTTTGTTAATTAACACATATTTGAAGACATTGAGACGAGAAAAAATAATTTTAAGAATAAACCTGTTTTCAATGCTTATTAGTTTAATCACAACATATATTAGTACTCAACTATTTACTAACTTAGATGTATCAATATTGAATATTGTAATCCTATTAATTATTCGATCAGTATTAGCAGAAAATTATTTATCAAGAGAATTAGAGATTGATGTAAAAAAAGATATGTTACTTGAGGTATCCTTGACTTTAGTTTTCATATTATCCGGATGGTATGTTAATTCATGGATGACTATGCTGATTTATGGGTTCTCTTATATGATTTACTTATTGATTAAAAGAAATGACATAAATAGGACCATTCAAAACATTAAAGTACTAATGAAAGCTTAGGAGGATTAGAAGAATGAAAACAATTTTAGTAACAGGCGGAGCTGGATTTATCGGTAGTAATTTTATCAAGTTAATGCTCGGAAAGCATCCAGAATATAAAATAATCAACATTGATGCCCTTACATATGCGGGGAATTTAGAGAATCTAAAGGATGTTGATAATAATCCTAATTATGAGTTTAGTAAAGTCGATATTAGAGATAGAGAAAAGATTGAAGAAATCTTCAAAAACAATGAACTCACTTCAGTCGTAAACTTTGCAGCAGAATCTCATGTGGACAGAAGCATCGAGGAACCGGAAGTATTCCTAACTACGAATATCATCGGTACTCAAGTACTTTTAGATACAGCAAAAAAATACTGGAAGTTGAATCCAAGTGATAAGTATTGCAAGGAGTATAAGCCTGGAGTAAAGTTCTTGCAGGTTTCTACTGATGAGGTTTATGGAGCACTTGGTGAAACAGGTATGTTTGTAGAAACAATGCCTCTTATGCCAAACAGCCCTTATTCTGCATCCAAAGCAAGTGCTGATATGATAGTTAGAGCCTATAATGAAACATTTGGTATGCCTGTGAACATCACTAGATGTAGTAATAACTATGGCCCATATCAGTTTCCTGAGAAATTAATTCCATTAATGATCAACAACTGCCTTAAAGAAAAAGATCTGCCGGTTTATGGAGATGGAATGCAAGTTAGAGACTGGCTTCACGTTTCTGATCATTGCTCTGCAATTGACACTGTTCTTCATAAAGGAAGAGATGGAGAAGTGTATAATATCGGTGGAAATAACGAGAAGGCAAATATTGAGATTGTAAAACTTATTATTAATACTATTGGAAAATCAGAGAGTCTGATTAAATATGTAAAAGATCGACCAGGTCATGACAGAAGATATGCTATCGATAATACCAAGATAACTACTGAACTTGGATGGGAGCCGGCATATACGTTTGAACAAGGCATGAAAGAAACAATTCAGTGGAATCTTGAGAATGCCAAGTGGATCGAGAATATCATTTCCGGTGATTATGCGAACTACTATGATAAGATGTATTCAAGTATAGATGATGTTGCATCATCAAAGAAATAGGAATCTGAAAGGCAACCGGCGATTAAGAGTTGGTTGTCTTTTCGTCATACAGAACGGCTAATTGAAGGAGTGCAATTAAATGAAAATACTAATAACAGGTGTAGCTGGATTTATTGGGTTCCACCTTTCACAGAAACTCTTAAAACTTGACTATCAAATAATAGGAATTGACAACTTGAACGACTTGTCAAGGACAGTATAAAATTGTAGGTTTTTGACAGTCTAATTTAGAAGTCCATTTATATTTTCCCTTTCATACGATATGATTTTCCAGTAATCTTGAAGACTTTAACATGGTGAACCAGACGATCAAGAATGGCGGCGGCTATTTCAGAATTCTGAAATAGCTCTCCCCATCGAGATAAGATAATATTTGTCGTAATCATTGTTGATTTCTTTTCGTAACGCATCGTTAATAGTTGAAAGAAGAGGTTAGCTTCAACTTTTTGAATTGGTAAATAACCTATTTCATCTTATGGAAAGCT
>NZ_FNFK01000121.1 GCF_900101165.1 Alkalibacterium thalassium
TTCTCTCTAGTTTCTGCAAATTCTAGATTAAGGGTCTTCTTTCTTTTTGTCTACCCTATATTTTTCTGCTTCCTACATAAACTTTACACATAGCTAGAAATCCATTGGCTAAAAAAAGAGCCCGTCTATCGGACTCTCTCTAGCATTTCCGGAGCGTAGAGATTAATCACTTGCAGTATGTGACTGAAGGAAATCGATCATGATATCGATCACTTCCTGAGTGAAAAATGGTCCACCGCCGTGATCAGCTTCGTCTACACAGTAGAAAGTGGAGTCAATGCCTCTCGAGGTGCAGATCGTATGCAGCTCCGTACTCTGCTCAAAAGGGACGATTGTGTCTCTATTGCCGTGCATGATCAGTAAAGGGGGATAAGTCACATCGTCTTTTAAATAATGATGAACCGTACCCGCCATTTTTCTGTCGACTGCTCCATCTGATAAGAAATCAGCCAAAAGGAGATTTTCCGGACTGGTTGGAACGTCGTGCGGGACTGTCGAGTTAGGTGTGCTGATGGTAGTCAGATCAGTAACGCCATACAAATCGATTATCCCTCTAATATCTGGAAGAGGCCTACTGGACGCATCCAGTTGATCCGTCCCCCATGTGGCCCAGCTCAACAGCGCAGTATGTCCGCCGCTGGAATCACCTGACAGGAATAGGTTAGTGATGTCTACAGGCAGCTCATCGGCATGATCGACCAGATAACGGACCGCCGTCTTGCAGTCTTCGACGTGACTGGGAAATGTTGCATCTGGAATAGGCAGGTACTCGACGACTACCAATATATATCCACTCGTCACTATATCCTTGAAATCAAATATGTGACCATTCAGATTCTGCTTGAACCAGGCTGACCCCTGGACATGAACGACTACAGGGTAGCGTGTCGTTTCGTTACCATGCTGGTCAGGATACACCATGCGGATCTTCAGATTATGGCCATTCTTTCTAGCGTAGACTAGGTCTTCACTGTCCGCCCGTGCAAGCATATTGGTCAAATCACCCTTGACTGTTTTCATCCCGGGTGCTGTCGCTTCAGATTTTGGCATTGTTTCGGGAGTATAGGACATTCAATTACACACACCTTTCAAATGGGAATATCTTATCTATGAGTTTATATGTCCGGTCAATTGATGTCAATTTAACAGGTAATCGCTTTCTGAAGTCTGTATAAAAAAGCACAGACAAGCCTGTTAATCCAGTGCCTGTGCGATGACTTAATCGAGTATGATCAGTTTAAACTTATTTACTCAAGTTTTGCAGTTGAATATCCAGGTTTAACCCTTGCGGTTATTGAAACTTCTTATAAATAATTATCAAAAAACACACAAAAAGACACCT